>JBFWRA010001049.1:0-2638 GCA_050249155.1 Isosphaeraceae bacterium
GGTCGAACCGGTCGCCGTCGACATGGGCACGACCAACGGCATCGAGGTCAGCCCCGACGGGAAATGGCTTTACGTCAACGAGTCGGTTCAGCGCAACGTGTGGAAGTTCCCGATCCGACCCGACGGCGGCCTCGGCCCGAAGGAACTCGTCAAGCGGTTCCCCGACCACGGCTTCGACGGCATGCGCTGCGACGTCGAGGGCAACCTGTATATCACCCGGCACGGCAAGGGGACCGTCGTGATCATGACCCCCGAGGGGAACGTCCTGAAAGAGGTGGACGTGCTGGGCAAGTTCCCCACGAACCTCTGCTTCGGCGGTCCCGACGGCAAGACCGTCCACGTCACCGAGGTCGAGCATACCAGGCTGGTCCGGTTCCGCGTCGAGACCCCCGGCCTGGCCTGGAAACGATGGCGAAAGAATTGAGCCTCGCCGACCGTCGACCCTCTCACGTGATCGATTTCCTCGTTGAAAGCAATGAAAGTGAACGACATCTCACCACAAGAAAAGGCCGAATCGCTGGGCGTCACGTTCTCGAAGCAGGAGCCAGGCTACCTGGCGATGGTCGTGAGGACCGGGAACCTGCTGATCACCTCGGGGCACGTGAGCGACCTGAAAGGGAAGCTCGGGGCCGGGACCTCCGTCGCCGAGGGCCAGGCCGCCGCCCGCGACTGCGCCGTCAAGATCCTCAACTCGGTCTGGAACTTCCACGGGACGCTGAACGGCCTCCGCGTGCTAAAGCTGCTGGGCTGCGTGAACTCGACCCTGGAATTCCAGGAGCAGCACCTGGTGATCAACGGGTGTAGCGACCTGCTTCACGAGATCTTCGGCAAGACCGGCGACGGCCACCACGCCCGAAGCGCTCTGGGCTTCGCTCAGATCCCGACCGGCTCGGCCGTCGAGATCGAGGCGATTTTCGAGATCAAGGCGTAGGCGAACGCCAGGCCCGAACGGGGCGGGCGTTCGGGCGGAACGGGTGTGGCCGACGAATGGCGTCGGCGTCACTCGTCCACGCCGTCACAGCCCAAAACGCCGCTTCAACGCGGGCCCGCCTCCGCGTGAATCGCGGAACGCGCGATCCTTCGTCAATGAATCGAGAGCCCCCCGCCACCGCCGAGCCCCGCGCGCTGCCCCGCAACGTGAAGCTGCTGGGTCTGGCGAGCCTGTTGAACGACGTCGCCAGCGAGATCATCTTCCCGCTGATGCCTCAGTTCCTTCTCACGGCGCTGGGCGGGAACCGGTTCCACCTGGGGATCATCGAGGGGGTGGCCGAATCGACGTCCAGCCTCCTCAAGCTCGGGTCGGGGGCGTGGTCGGATCGGGCGGGGCGGCGGAAGGTTTTCGTCGTCCTCGGCTACACGCTCGCGGCGCTGGCGCGTCCGCTGACTGGCGTCGTGACGGCCCCCTGGCAGTTGTTCGCCGTGCGCACGGCGGACCGGATCGGCAAGGGGGTGCGCACCGCGCCTCGGGACGCCCTTCTCGTCGATTCGACCGACCCGAGAATCCGAGGACGCGCGTTCGGCTTCCATCGCGCCATGGACCATCTGGGGGCCGCGCTGGGCCCGCTGCTGGCGACGGCGTTCCTGCTCGCGTGGCCGGGTCGATTGCGGCCGCTGTTTTTACTGACCGCCATCCCTGGCTCACTGGTGGTCGCCCTTCTGATCCTCGGACTGCGAGAGCCGCCGGTCCACAGTCCCCCGCGGGATCGGCCACGGCTTTCGCTGAAGCCGTTCGACCGCGACTTTCGCTTGTATCTGTTGACGTTGATCGTCTTCACCCTGGGCAACGCCAGTGATGGGTTCCTGCTGGTGCGCGCCGGGGAACTCGGCGTGCCGATCGCGCTGCTGCCGTCGCTGTGGTGCGCCTTCCACGTCGTCAAGAGTGGCGGCAGCCTGTTCGCAGGCCGCGCCGTGGACACGCTCGGACCTCGGCCGCTGATCCTTTTCGGGTGGATGCTCCACGCCGTGATCTATCTCGCCTTCGCCTGGGCGAGCGTGGCGTGGCACGTCTGGGTCGTGTTCCTCGGCTATGGCCTTGTCCACGCCCTGAGGGAACCCGCCGAGAAGACGCTCGTCGCCAATCTCGTCGGCCCCGAGCGCAGAGGTCTGGCCTTCGGCTGGTTCAATTGCGTCATCGGCGTCGCCGCCCTGCCGTCGAGTCTGATCTTCGGGTGGCTCTATGAGCGTCATGGGGCGTGGGCCGCGTTCGGCCTGGGATCGGGCCTGGCGTCGTTGGCGGCCGTCTTGCTGATGGGCGTCGGCGCGATCCGATCGAACGTGATCGACGAATAGGAGAATCTGATGAAATTCTGGTTTTCTCGCGATCGCGCCCTCGAGCGATTGGACCCAATCGAGTTGCGCGACCGGTTGATTCGCGTCGCCGCGACAGGATCGGCTCGCGAACTGCGTTCGCTCTGCCAGCGGTGCAAATCCCAGGTGGCGGAACATGTCGACGTCTTCACAAAACTCCCGGATGGAACGCCGACCGACGACGGCTCGATCGACCGCTACTTACGGTACCTTGTGGCGGTCGCTCAGTGCCTCGCCAAGGAATGCGACGCGCCGGAATTGTGGAACGCTCTTCGCGGCAATCCCGAAGACAATCCGCTTGACGTAAGGAATCGCTGGTTCGGCGAATTCC
>JBFWRA010001050.1:0-2637 GCA_050249155.1 Isosphaeraceae bacterium
GATTCGCTCCGGATCGTTCCTCCAACTTTCCGGTAAACGGATCTGGATGGGAAACCGCGCGCTCTCCTCGACCCCGGTCGGCCCGGTCGGGTCGCCCAGCACCATGCCCACGGTGGTTCCCCCCAGCGCGGCGACGGCGTCGAGCACGTCGTCGGCCTTCACGCCGTAACGGGCGAGCTGGTCGCGACGGACCGAGACCCGGAGCATCGGCAATCGGCCGGAAGTCGGGGTCCGGACGTCGGCCGCGCCCGGGATTTTCACGAGCAGGCGCTCCACCTCCGCCGCCTTCCGGCGGAGCACGTCCAGGTCTCCGCCGCGGATCAAGATCGCCACGTCGCTCTTGACCCCCGCCACCAGCTCGTTGACCCGCATCTCGATCGGCTGACTGAACCCGAACTTGACACCGGGCACCCGACTCGAAAGGGCCTGGTCCATCTCCTCGATGAGCTGGTCACGGGTCATCCCCGGCCGCCACTGATCCTGGGGCTTGAGCATGGTCCAGACGTCGGTCTGATGCACGCCCATCACGTCGTTGGCGATCTCGGGACGACCGGTCTTGCAGTAGACGAACTGGACCTCCGGGAAGGTCTTCAGCACGTTCTCGATCCGCGTCGACGCCTCCACCGCCCCTTCCAGCGAGGCCGAGGGGATGCGCACCGCTTCAATCAGGAGGTCCCCCTCGTTGAGCCTGGGCATGAATTCGCCGCCGAGATTCAGGGCCACCGGCACGCTCGCCAGCACCACCGCCAGCGCCGCGATCAACGCGATCAACGGCCGGCGAAGCACCACGTCCAGCACCGGCGCGTAGGCCCGCTTCGCCGCGCGGATCAGCCAGACTTCCCGCTCCTCGGACCTCGCCCGGAGTCCGAGCGAGGCGAGCACGGGCATCACGGTCAACGACAGCGCCATCGAACCGAACAGGGCGAAGATCACCGTCAAGGCCATGGGGCGAAAGAGCTTGCCCTCGGTCCCCTGAAGCGCCAGCACCGGAAGGTAGACGATCGCGATGATCAGCTCGCCGAACATCGTCGGCTTGCGGACCTCCACCGCCGCGTCTCGGATGATCTCCAACTTCGGCCGGGTGCCCGTCTCATGCGAGAGCCTCCGCACGCAGTTCTCGATCATGATCACACTCGAATCCACGATCAAGCCGAAGTCGATCGCGCCCAGGCTCATCAGGCTGGCGGTGACCGCCGTGGCCGACATCACGTTGGCCGCGAAGAGCATCGACAGCGGGATCGCCAGCGCCACGATCAGCCCCCCTCGCAGGTTGCCCAGCAGCACCAGCAACACCGCGATCACCAGCAACCCCCCTTCCAGCAGGTTGCGCGAGACCGTCTCCAGGGTCTGGTCGATCAGGTGGGTTCGGTCGTACAGCGGCTCGATCGTCACGCCCGGGGGAAGGCTCTTTTCCAGCTCCTCCAGCCGATCCTTCACGTCGTTGACCACCCGACGCCCGTTCTCTCCGATCAACATCATCACCAGCCCGGTGACGATCTCCCCCTCGCCGTCGCGGGTGGCCAGCCCCGCGCGGATCATCGGCGCGGCCTGAACCCTGGCCACGTCGCCGATGGTCACGGGAACCCCGTCGCGTTCATCCACCACGATCGCGGCGAGGTCGGCGAGGCTGTGAACCTGGCTCTCGCCACGGATGTAACGCGCCTCCCCCTCCCTGACGAGATAGCCGCCGCCGACGTTGGCGTTGTTCGTCCGCAGCGCGTCGAACACCTCCGAGATCGGCAGCCGGTAGTTGTTCAGCCGGTCGGGGTCGAGCTCGACCTGATAGGTCTTCAAGTGCCCGCCGTGCGAGTTGATCTCGGTCACGCCAGGCACTTTCCGAAGCTGAAACGCCACGAACCAGTCGAGGATCGTCCGGAGATCCATCGGCGAGTAACCCGAGCCCTCCGCCGCCTTGATCTGAAACTGATAAACCTCCCCCAGCGCCGTGGCGATCGGTCCCAACGTCGGCGTGCCGTAACCTGGCGGAATCGCCTCCGCGGCCCTGGTCAAACGCTCTCCGACGAGCTGCCGGGCCCGATAAATATCCGTCCCCTCCTCGAACACGATCGTGACCACCGAGATCCCGAACTTCGAGATCGATCGAATCTCCTCCACGTCCGGCAGCCCGCTCATCGCCCCCTCGACCGGAAACGAGAGCAACGCCTCGACTTCCAGAGGACTGAGGGCCGGGGCCTCGGTGATCACCTGGACCTGCACGTTGGTCAGGTCGGGCACCGCGTCGATCGGCAGGTTCGCGGCCGAATAAACCCCCAGGCCCGCGACCAGCACCGTGCCCGCCAGCACGAGGAACCGGTTGTTCAAGGACCAATCAATCAAGGCGTTCAACATGCCTGATTCCTTGGAGACGTTCCGTGGGTCGAGGTCCAGGACGGTGGAGCCGTGGCGATGACGATGAACGAATGACGAACGACGTGATCACTCTGGAGTCGATCCATGCGAGTCCAGGACGAGCCTCGATCTTTCGACAGGCGGGATCCGCGATCACTCCTCGTCACCCTCGTTCTGGAGGATCAACTCGCTCTTGAGCGTGAACACCCCCGCGGTGACGACCGGCTCGGCCACCCCAAGGCCCTTCCGCACGACGCGACGCGGCCCCGCCGCCCGACCGAACGTCAG
>JBFWRA010001051.1:0-2635 GCA_050249155.1 Isosphaeraceae bacterium
CGTTGGGATGGGCGACGGTGTCGGTATCCATTGGCCCGATCCCCCGAACCACGTTGTTCAGCACCGCGGCGTCGTGCCCTCGCTGGGTCATCACCAGGAACCGCCAGGTTTTTCCGGAGGGTCCGGTGGGCTCGGCGCGGTTGTCCGCGATGGTGACCTCGCGCGACTCATGCGCGGCGAAGACGGTGTACGCGAAGGTGTTCGGCAGGGCGCCCAGGTACGTGTTGCCAGTGACTTGCCAGGGGCCCCCTTTCAACTCGGCCATTCCCCCCTTGAGTCGGTTGTCGACGATCCGACCGCTCTCCGCGGAAACGAGCCGGAAGAGACTCGTGGCTTCCTCCCAGGACGACGAGGCGGTAGGGGACTGAAGGTCCAATCGCGTGAAGACCAGCCCCAGCTTCGGATCACCGGTCCAGGCGTCGAAGTTGTCTGTCGTTCCCACGACGGCCGGTCCGTAGCTGATGCCCTGCTTCCAGCGGACCGGACCGGCGAACCGGACCGTGAATCCGTCGAGCGTGGTATGGCTGGCATGGACCTTGATCGCGGCCGTCCAGGCCGGGTCGCTGGCCTTCTGGGAAAAAAGCAAGGTCGCGCCGGGAGCGGCGATCAGGTTGACCGGCTTGCTCAGGATCAGCGGCCGGTCCATCGGGTAGATCCCCGAGACCAGCCGGATCGTCCCGAATCGCGCGGCGAGGTCGTTCAGATCGTCACCAGGGTACGCGATCACCGAGCTCGCCGAAGGCCGGGAGGCGCGTAGCCCGGGATCACTCGTTCCACCCGCCAGCCTGGCCGCCAGTCGCGTTCCGTCATCGAGCGTGACCAGCAAGGTCAAGGTGCCGCCCGCCTCGTTCCGCACCGGAGCGAATCCCAGGTCGGCTCGGCTCGGATCGCTCGACGGACGAAAACCCAGCGACCTGGCGAAGGGGTCGGTGGAGGACGCCCCGGAGCCCGGCTTGACGTACGACCAGGCGCTCCCAAACGAGTTGCTCAGGGTCGCCGAGACGACCGAACGTCCCGCCGGAATCCCCTCCAGCGCAAGATGAACGTCCCCGGCCCCTGTCAGATTCAGCCCGTCCTGGCCGATCCAACGGGTCGTGACGACGTTCCATGACACGTTCACTGGGGAGGGAACGGAAGCCGCCCGGTTCGGGTCGGTCGCGCCGGCGTTCAGGGTCGTCTGGTCGGTCCGGCCATCGGCGTAAAGGACCGTCACGGTCAACGGCCGCCCCGACAGGTTCACGTCTGGGTTGATGAACACGTCCCCGCGCGTCGGGTCGCTGGGGTCGCGGACGAACTCGGCGTTGTTGAGTCCTTCCGGGTTGATGCCCGAGGCCCAGCCGATTCCGTCGCTCCGTGTCACCTTGACTCCCGCGATCGCCGTGGGAGGGTAAAGCCGTTCGAGGGTGAACCGGGCATCGACGATCCCATCGGGGCCGACCCCCGCGCCGTTGCCGACGAGGTCGCGATTCTCCTGACCGACCCAGGAGGCCCCGGCCCGCCACTCGGACATTCGAAGGTTGGGATCGGCGGTCCCTCCCTGGAAGAACCGATCGGCCGTCGAACCGTCGGCGTAGATGACCTTCAGATAGAATTGCCGCCCGGTCTCCGTCTGGTAGGGGTCGACGTAAAGGTCGGCGGTGGCCGCGCCCGGAGTTCGAACGAGCTTCCCGTTGAAGGGGTTGTAGCCGCCAAGGTTGACCACCCAGCGACCGCCGCCGTGGCCCTGGAGCTCGACCGAGGTGACGTCCTTGGTCGGGAGCCCGGTCAGGGCGATCCGGACGTCTTGAATCGCGTTGCCAGCACCCGGAGTTGGGCCGCCAGCGAAGTCCTTTCCGTCCTGACCGATCCAGGTGGCTCCTAGCCCTCCAGAGAGGAGTTCTCGGGCTTCGAGCGACTCGAACCGAGGCTGTCGTTGGGACGTCCGGGATCGCGGTCTCGACGAGCTGCGCATGGTGTCGGTCGCTCAAGGTGGGTGTGGCGCGCGCGTCCCCGGCGCGGACGGAGGTCCGACGGGCGGAGACCGCTTGGGTCACGCCTGGTTGATCGCTCAAGAGGGCTCAGGACCGGGGCGCGTGGCGCGCCGGACGTCGCGAGTCGATCGCGAGAGGGGCGGGCTTGAGGATTCCGGGGCGCGTGCTCACCCCGATGGCCCACCGTGGGGCGTCGTGGTCAGAAGGTCACAGCCCCCATCTCGACTGTAGACCCGATCCTGGGCCGGTCCCCGCCGAGGACGCCATGGCGACCGATTGTGTCGATTTTTCGCACGAGGAGGCCCGCCGTGTGGCGTCGAGGCAACGCGCGACGTTGCGCTCGGAGAGGAAGACGTGAGGAAGTGATGGATCGAGCCGCCGGTCTCCTGGACGCGGCACCGGCGGCTCGAGGTGGAGGGGCGTGGTCAGGGGTCGATCAGTTCGAGGAAGGTCGGGCCGAGGAAAATGCGGTTTCCAGGTTCGGCGGAGATCGGGCCGTTGATGCCGAAAATCGCGATCTGGTAGACCTTGCCAGGTTGCGCGTCTTTCAATTCCAGGCGATTCGGCGCGTTGAATCCGGCGACGACCGGCCCGCCGGTATCCCCTCCCTTGCGCGGGAGCTTGCCGTCAACCCAAACCTCGCCGTAGTCGTCCACGGTGGTTTG
>JBFWRA010001052.1:0-2631 GCA_050249155.1 Isosphaeraceae bacterium
CCTGGAAGCGGCGACCCCCGTTCTGGTTGAATTTTGGGCCCCCTGGTGCGGCCCCTGCCGTGTCCTGACCCCGACGATTGAGAAGCTCGCCACCGAATTTCAGGGCAAGGTGACGGTCGGTAAGATGAACACCGACGAGAATCAAACGACTCCGGGCTCGCTCCGCATCGCCGCCATCCCGACCGTTCTTCTCTTCAACGGCGGCAAGGAGGTGGGCCGGCTGGTCGGCGTGAACAGCGAGGCCAAGTTCCGCGAGATCCTCCAGGCCCAGGGCGTGAAATGATCCCGGGTCGCCGATGACCAAGGTTGAACCTTCGAGCCTCCGCCCCGTTCTGGTGAAAGTCTGTGGACTCACCAACGTGGAGGAGGCTCTTGCCTGCGCCCAGGCGGGGGTGGACTGGATCGGCCTCAATTTCTCGGAACGCTCGCCGCGGCGGATTGATCCCGCGCTCGCGGCCGAGATCGTCTCCGCGCTCCCCGGGCATTGCGCGGCGGTCGGCCTCTTCGTGAACTCCCCACCCAAGGAGGTGGCCTCGACCGCGGATCGCGTGGGTCTTCGAATCGTCCAGCTCCACGGTGACGAACCGCCCGAGGATCTTGTCTCGCTGAGCGCGTTCGACGTCGTGCGGGCCTTCCGCCTGGCGAACGCGGAATCGATCGAGCGGCTGCGCACCTTTCTCGATCGCGCTGGGGCGTTGGGGCGCGTGCCCTTCGCCGTTCTCGTGGACGGGTTCGTCCCTGGTCAGGCGGGGGGCACGGGCCGATTGATCGACTCCGACCTGATCGGATCGCTGCCAAGCGTCCCCCGATTGATCCTCGCGGGGGGCTTGACCCCAGAGAACGTGGCCGATCGGGTCGCGACCGCTCGCCCCTGGATGGTCGACGTGGCCAGCGGAGTTGAAAGGACTCCCGGGCGTAAAGACCTGGCCCGTGTCGCCGCGTTCGTGGCCGCCGCGAGGGGATTTCCGGTTCCGAAGGCATTACACTGACGGAGGCCCCCGATCCCGGGCGAGCCGGGGGTTCGCGCCCGTGACTGGACCCTTCGGCGTAACTCCCCGCTCTGATCGTGTTCTTCACCGAGTCCGCGTGGTCGGTGCCAATCACTCTGGAGGGTGGATGCCAATCGTCTCGCGGTGGAACCGTCGGCGTGGTCTCGAAGCCCTTGCGACTCTGACCTCGCTTGCGGTGGCTGGTTTGTACCTTCTGCCTGGAGGGGAGAATCCCCCGGAACTCCCCAGAAAGAGAGTACTCGCCGGGACGGCTTCCGGATACGTCTCAGGGTTGGCCTTCTCACGCGACGGGCGATACCTGGCGAGTGGCGGCGAGCATCTGTTCCTCCACGACTTGAAAGCTGGCTCCTCGCGTCGACTGCGCCTGCCACGTCCGCCAGTTCCTCATCGTGACGAAGCCAGGGCCAATGGCTTCGATGAGGACGGCTTGCTGACTCTGGCTCTGGATTTTTCTCCCCTTGGTGACTTGCTAGCGACCGGTGACCACGGCGGGCAGGTTCGACTCTGGGACGTTCGCACCGGCGACCTCGTCGCGGAACTCGAAGGGCACTCGGATCGCCGGGTCTTGAGTCTGGACTTCACGCCGGACGGCCAGACCCTCGCTTCGGCGGGGGACGATTGGGTCGTCAGGCTCTGGGACGTTCGAACGCTCGCGATGAGATCGACGTTGACCCGTGCGGAACCTCAAGAGCCGTTCTATCAGGTGAATCCCAGGCCGACGGGTCATGCCATCGGCTTCACTCCCAACGGGGATCGACTCCGATCCGTCGATGGGCGCATCGACCCCAGGTTCCTCACCTGGGACCTTTCGACCCTGGCCTCCGCGGAAGGGTCCGAGGAGTCTCCGCCTCTCTGGCCCTACCGCGTCTCCCCGGACGCGGAAAGCGTGCTAGCGGGGGACGCCACCTCGGTCTCGCTCTGGAAGATCGGCGAGGGGGCCAAGACGTTGGAACTCCGCCAACCTCTTCCCGACGCCTGGGCGGGTTCAGGGGTGTCGTTTCGACCCGACGGCCGGGTGGTCGCGATTCCCTGGAACGCCCGAAGCCACTCCTGGATCGACCGTCGCCCCAAAATGGATCAGGCGATCCTCTCCGCCGTCGGAGTTCGCCCCGGGACGTCGCTGGTGGTCGCCCTCCACGACACCAAGACGGGCGAGCCCCTCTTCGCGATGGAAGGAGAGACGACGGCGGCGTTCTCCGCCGACGGCCGGATGCTCGCGACCGCCGATCTGAGGGGTCGCCTCACACTCTGGGATGCGAGTCCACTACCAGACGCTCCGCCTCGATGAGCCCTGGCGACGGTGCGCATGGCGTCGAGACTTACCCCGAGCATGGAATCTCGCTACTTCCCCTGAGCTTTCACGGGAGACTTGACGAGGCCCTTACCCTTCTCCGCCGCCTCGATCGTCTTCTGGAAATTCGATTGAAACTCCTCGGATTCGGAGGGCTTTCCACAGCCGACGACGCTCGCGACGAGCAAGCCCAGGATCAAGTTCAAGAATGGCTTTCGAATCATGGTGGGAGTCTCCGCGAAAAAGAGATTTGGGTCGGTCCACACGAACGGACCGACCCAACGGATTTCGACAAGAACTGACTCTCTCACGAAGCTCCGAGTTAATAGG
>JBFWRA010001053.1:0-2631 GCA_050249155.1 Isosphaeraceae bacterium
GTTCGATCCAGCATGCCACTGACGGCCAGCAGAGCGTCGCGGAGCGACTCGAAGTCGAGTCTCCGGCGATTCATCCGCCAGTAAAGACGGTTTTCCGGGTCGGCCAGGCGCGCCTCGGGCCGGTCGTCGCTGGCCTGGCGATATGTGGCGGAGAGAACGATTCGGCGGTGCAGCGCCTTGAGGCTCCACCGATCCTCATGCATGAACGTGTGCGCCAGGTGGTCGAGCAGCCCTGGGTGCGAGGGGGGAGCGCTTCGCAGGCCGAAATCTCCGGGCGTCTCCACCAGGGGAGTGCCGACGTGTTGCATCCAGACTCGATTGACCAGCACCCTGGCGGTCAGCGGGTTGCTGGGCGAGGCGATCTCCCTGGCCAGTTCCAGCCGGCCGCTGCCCTGGGAAAAGGGCTTCGACGCGGGACCCTCGAACGCCTTGAGCCATCGTCTCGTCACGAAAGGGCCGGGGTTGTTCGGGTCGCCTCGAAGAAAGATTCGGGGTTGGATGGGTCGTTCCAGGTCGACGACCGAGGTCGCCCTGGGAGGCGCGCCCGGACCGGTGGCGCGCCAGGTCTCGACGGCCTTCTGAAGCTCCTGGAGCTTGGCCTGCGAGGCTCGGTCGGGCAACAGTTCGAGCTTGCTAATCGCCGTCGGAGGCAAATCTGGGGGAGCGTCGGGTCCGTGGAAGACTTCCCATAATTCCTGAGCGGCCGGGATGGGAAGCGGGCCCGCGTCGCGACCTTCCAGGAGCGCCCGGCGGTGGTGCTCTCCGCCGACCGCCTCGACGCCGTTGAGAAGCCGCGAGTAGACCGCCGCGACCTCGGCGAGGGAGCGGGGGCGAGCCTCGGCCAGAGCGCGGACGACGATCGGATTGACGGGTTTGTCGGGTTTCTGAGTCGCCAGTAGCGTCTCCAGAAGGCTCGCCGCGCGCTCGGCGAAGGCGGGTTCGTCGGGCGGCATGGTCGCCAGCGCGTGCCAGGGCGCCAGCGCCGGGTGGTGCCGTCTTCGCGTCCGCTCCAGCAACGATCGCCAGCGCACGATCATGGTCGGGTTGAGGTCGCCGACGTCGGCGATCAGCATGAAATCCCCGGTGCTTGGTCGGTCGACGGCGGCCTGCGCGACCAGGAGATACTCCCCGGCGCGGGACTTCGCGGAGGCGACGAGTTCGGCGTGCTTGTCCTCGACGAACGCGGCGAGCTTCGCCTCGCGCGTCTTCAGTTCGTCGTCGAACTTCTGGTACTCCGCGGTCTTCGGCGGCGGGTCGAGCAGGGGAGGCTCCTCAGGCTCGGTGGTCGAGGCGAAGACGCCGTGGAGGGCGTAATAGTCGGCCTGGGAGACGGGGTCGAACTTGTGATCGTGGCATCGGGCGCAGGCCACGGTCAGTCCCATGAGGCCGCGAGTCACGGCGTCGATCCGGTCGTCGATGATATCGTGAGGATTGTTCATGAAACGACCCCCCAGCGCGATAAACCCCAGCGCGGCGAGCGACCGCGAGTGGTCGGGGCCTGGCGGAAGGCGGTCGGCGGCGAGTTGCTGAATCAAGTACCGGTCGTAGGCAAGGTCCTCGTTGAGGGCGCGAGTGACCCAGTCGCGATAGGTGTAAGCCCAGGGGAAATCCGCGTCTTGAAAGAAGACGTACCCCTTGGTGTCGGCGTATCGGGCGACGTCCAACCAGTGTCTTCCCCAGCGCTCGCCGTGATGGGGAGAGGCGAGGAGGCGATCGACAAGCGCCTCGTAGGCGTCGGGTCGTCCGTCCGCTTCGAACGCGGCGACCTCCTCGGGCGTCGGTGGCAGGCCCGTCAGGTCGAACGACACGCGGCGGATCAAAGTCCTCCGATCGGCCTCGGGAGAAGGCGTGAGCCCTTTCGCGCGGAGAGCGTCCAGGATGAACGCGTCGATCGTCGACCGGGCGTCCTCGCCTCGGCTCGTCGCGGGAACGGGCACGTCGCCCGGGGGTCGAAACGCCCAGTGGTCAGAGGCCGTTGAGACCTCGGGCGCGACCGCGATCGCGCCGTCGGGCCAGGGCAGACCCATGCGCACCCAGGCTTCGAGGTCGGCGACGTCGGCCGGTTCCAGTGGGTGTTTTGGCGGCATTTTCAAGGGGCCCGCGCGGCGCACGGCCTCGATCAGCAGGCTATCCTCGGGATCGCCCGGGGTGACGACCGGCCCGGCGTCCGAACCCTTCAAGAGCGCGCCGCGCGAGTCGAGCCGCAGGCCGGCCTTGGCCTCCCTGGGTCCATGACAGCTCAGACAACGCTGGGCGAGCACCGGGCGGACGCGCGACTCGAAAAAGTCCGCCGGTTCGGGAGGCGCGGCGGCGGCGGCCCGCGTGAACGCGCCCAGGATGCAAGCCATGCGAAACGATCGGTCGATGAATCGAATCACGTCGTTCCTCCGTGCTTTCGCGGGTGGGTCACTCCTGAATTGTAACGAAGCCGCGCGAGGACCACACGCGGTCGGATTGCGCGGAGAGTTCCGGTGGCGCGGGCTGTCGGCGAGAAATTGACAAGAAACCCTTGAAAAAACGTGCCTTTTCCGCATTTTCACGACTATCCAGGAAATCTCGGTTTGCTATATTGGCTGAAGATCCCGCGTTGACCGTCGGGGCGAACACACTGTCACGCGCGCCCGCGTCGGT
>JBFWRA010001054.1:0-2628 GCA_050249155.1 Isosphaeraceae bacterium
ATCCCCAGCGGAACACCACCGTCAAGACCCGGCTGATCGCCCAGAACCAGCAGCTCCTGCGCGTCGACCGCGAGCGCCGGGGCGCTCCCGACCCCGAGGTTCGGGCGAGGCTCGCCCGCGCCACCCGCGACGCCGTTCGCGAGGTCGACGCGGTGATTCTCGAAGACTACGGCAAAGGGGTCCTCAGCCAGGAGGTCGTCGCCGCGGCGATCGACGCGGCGAAGGTCAAGGGCATCCCCGTCGTGGTCGACCCCAACGGGCGGGACTATCGCCGATACGCCGGCGCGACGATCTTGACCCCCAACCTCAAGGAGGCGGAGCTCGCCGCGGAACGCCCGATCACCGGGGCCGCGAGCCTGGAAGCCGCCGCCTCGACCCTCGTCGAACAGACCGGCGCGGCGCTGGCGATCACCCGGGACGCCGAGGGGATCTCGCTTTTCCGTCGCGATCGCCCCGGCGATTCACTCTCCCACGTCCACATTCCGACCGTGCCCGTCGAGGTCTTCGACGTCACCGGGGCGGGGGACGCCGTCGCCGCGGCGCTGGCGATCGCGCTGGCCTCCGGCGTCGAGATGGCCGACGCCTGCGCCCTGGCCAACCTCGCCGGCAGGGCCGTGGTCCGGCAGCTTGGCGTCGGCACGATCTCGATCTCCCACCTCCGCTCGGAAGCCAGGACCGAGGAACTCGACCGTTCCCAGAAAGTCGTCGACGCCGCCACGGCGCGACGTCGCGCCCGAGACGTGCAAGAATCGGGTGGAAAGGTCGTCTTCACCAATGGCTGCTTCGACATCCTTCATTACGGCCATGCCTACCTCCTTCAGTTCGCCAGAGACCAGGGGGACCTCCTGGTCCTGGGTCTGAACTCCGACGCCTCGGTCCAGCGCTTCAAGGGTCCAGACCGACCGCTCGTTCCGGAAGATCAACGTTCTTATATGCTCTCGCTTTACCCGTTCGTGGACCTGGTCGTCCTCTTCGATGAGGACACCCCGTCCAACCTCATCGAGTCGATTCGGCCCGACGTGCTGGTCAAGGGGGGAGACTACACCCCCGAGACCGTCGTGGGTCGGGAATTCATCGAGTCGTACGGCGGGCGGGTCGCGATTTGCCCAAGGCTCGACGGCCTGAGCACCACGAATATCGTGAGCCGAATCCAGGGTTTCAAACCGAAGGCGTGACGGTCGTGATCCGCATCCGCTCGGGCCGGCCGCGGAAGTGGGCCATTCTCGCGAGCCTTGTCGCGACGATCGGCCGCGCCGCCGAGCCCCCGGCGATCGTCCTGCGTGACGAGGCCGCGAACCGCGGAATCGATTTTCGATACTTCGACGGCTCTCGACTTCGCCCCGACCTCCCCAGAATCATGGGCGGGGGCGTCGCGCTGATCGACGCCGACGGCGACGGTCGCCTCGACCTCTATTTTTGCAACGGCGGGCCGATCGATCCGAGACCCGCCGATCCCTTCGATCCGCCCTGCCGACTCTATCGCAACGGCCCCGACGGCCGCTTCACGGACGTTACCGACAAGGCCGGCGCGCCGGGGCCGTCGTACGCGATGGGGGCCGCCGTGGCCGATTACGACGGCGACGGCCGCTCCGACCTCTTCGTCACCGGCTGGCGCGACCAGCGCCTCTACCGCAACCTCGGCGGTCGCTTCGAGGACGTGACCGAACGCGCGGGGCTTCGATCAAACCTCTGGAGCACCGCCGCCGCCTGGGCCGACCTCGACGCCGACGGCGACCTCGACCTCCTCGTCGTCAATTACGTGGATTACGACTCCGTCGATTTTCCAAGGTGCCACGCCCCGGACGGCAGGCCCGACTACTGCGGCCCCGAGGACTTCCCCGCCCAGCCCGACCGGCTCTACCGGAACGACGGCGACGGCACGTTCACCGAGGTCAGCCAGGACGCCTGGGGCCGAACCCCCGACGCGCCTGGGCTTGGAGTCCTCGTGGCGGACCTGATCGGCGACCCCCTCCCCGACGTCTTCGTGGCCAACGACGGCGTCGCTTGCCGGCTCCTTGAAAACCTCGGCGGCCTTCGGTTCCAGCAGGTCGGGGTTTCGGCGGGGGTCGCCTTCGACGGCCAGGGGAACGCCCTGGCGGGAATGGGAGTCGCGTCGGGGGACGTCAACGGCGACGGCCTGACCCACCTGGTCGTCGGCAACCTGCTCGGCCGTGGAAGCGTGGCCTTCGGAAGGCTCAAGGACGGTCCCTACGCCGACGTCTCGGCGGCGATGGGGCTGACCGCCTCGACGCGCCAGGTGACCGGCTTCGGCCTGGCGCTGGTGGACCTCGACGCCGACGGCGGGCTCGATCTGATCCAGGCCAACGGACACGTCCAGGACCGCGCCCGACTGGGCACGCCGTTCACGATGCGTCCGACGATCCTTCGAGGAATCGGGTCGTCGTTCCGCGACGTGTCGGAAACCGCGGGCCCCTGGGCGGCCCGGTCGAGCCTGGGTCGTGGGCTCGCGGTGGGCGACCTCGACGGCGACGGCCGACCCGTCGTCGTCCTGACCTCGCTGGACGCCCCCCCCGCCCTGCTCCAAAACGAATCGACGAGAAAGCCGGTGATACTGGAATTGGTCGGTCGATCGCCGAAGGCACGGGTCCCCTTCGGAGCGAGGGTGAG
>JBFWRA010001055.1:0-2626 GCA_050249155.1 Isosphaeraceae bacterium
GAGGGGCGAAGGCTTTCCCTGGTTCCTTCCGCCCCCCGCGCCGGGGACCATGCCCGTCTCGCCGCCTCGCCATCAGCTCGACCCGAGTGCGAACCGGCTGGAGCCCGGCCTGTACGCGGTGAGCGCGACCCTGGTCAAGGGACTGCCCTGGCGGGTCTACGACAGCCCCTGGAAGGGGATCGGGGAGGAACGCTGGGCCCCTTACCAGGCGTGGTTTGGCGCGTTCGCGTATTTCGACCGCCTGAAACCGATCGCCAAGGTTGGGCACTCGATCTGGATCTATCGGGTCACCGCCGAGGACGCGGAGCGACTCTCGGAGGTCTGGAACGCTCCCTCAAGGGTTCGCTCGTCGGCAACGTCGCCCGGACCGTCGATTCGCGATCGGGGGAGCGACGGAGTGTTGGGTCGGCACTTGCGTTCGCGGGCGTCGGGATTTACAAGGGTGTCTCCCGAGACAAAAGTCGAGACGTGAGAGGAAATGGACCGGCCCTGGGGATCCGCCGCGCGCCTCCCCGCGTCGTCTCTCGTCTCGGCGCGGCCCGGTCAGACCTCGTCCTTATCGAGAGCGGAGAGATCGACGAATGAGCGACCAGAACATCGCCAAGCGCGCCCGCGCGGCGATCGACGCGGGCGAGGGGATCGTGCGACTGGCACCGACCTGGGTTCCTCGCTCGTTCTTGATGCCAGGAGGCCGGCTCAAACTCGCCCCGCGAGACCTCTACGCCCTGGGCACGCATCGTGGTGGGATCGACGAACGCTGGTTCGGCTCGACCACGGCCGCCGCCAACGAGGGGGCCCCCGACGACGAGGGATTGTCGTACGTCGTCCACGACGGCGACAAATTCACGCTCAAGGACGCCATCCAGGCCCACGGCGCGGAGATCATCGGCGAGGCGATCTGGTCGAAGTACAAGAAGTGGCCGGTTTACTCGAAGTTCTTCGACAACCTCGGCCCCATCCCCCACCACATGCACCAGAACGCCGAGCAGGCCGCCAAGCTCGGACGCGAGGGGAAGCCCGAGAGCTACTACTTCCCCCCGCAACTCAACTGGACTGGTAACCACTTCCCTTACACGTTCATGGGACTGGAACCCGGGACCACCAAGGATGAGATCCGCAACTGCCTGGAGCGCTGGAACGAAGGGGATAACGGCATCCTCGACCTTTCGAAAGCGTATCGATTGAAACCAGGAACCGGCTGGCTCATCCCCCCTTGCGTTCTCCACGCCCCTGGGTCGCTCGTCACCTACGAACCCCAGTGGGGCTCGGACGTCTTCGGCATGTACCAGTCCATGGTGGAAGGACGTCGGGTTCCCTGGGACCTGCTCGTCAAGGACGTGCCCGAGGCCCATCACCAGGACCTGGACTACCTCGTCGAACAGCTCGACTGGGAAAAGAACGTCGACCCCGAGTTCAAGGCCCACAACTACCTCGAACCGATCGTCCGGTCTGGCGGAGAGGGGCAGGGGCACGTCGACAAGTGGATCGTTTATGGGACCGTCGACGGGAAGCAACTTTTCAGCGCCTGCGAACTGACCGTCTTCCCTGGCGGCTCGGTGACCCTGAAGGACCCAGGCGCTTATGGCCTGGTCGTGACCCAGGGGTCTGGACACGCCGGCACGCTCGACCTCGATAGTCCCAATTACATCCGGTTTGGCGAGGTCACCAAGGACGAGATCTTCGTGACCGCCAAACGGGCGTCCGAAGGGGTCACGTTCAAGAACACGGGATCGGAAGTGTTCGTGAGCCTTCGGTACTTCGGCCCCGACGTCCACAAGGACCTCCCCAACGTGGGTGATCACGTCAAATCGCGATGATTTGATAGATCGTTCTCCGGAGGCCAGGGTGACCACGGGATCGACTTTCCCAGCGACGGAATCAGGCGAACAACGGCCGGTCCTCGGCCGGACGACCTGGGACCGGTATCAGGCGGTCCTCGAGGGGCTTGGTGATCGACCTGGCTCACAGATCACCGACCTGGACGGGAGACTCACACTGGCGACCCCAAATCGGACACATGACCGACATGAGAACGCGATAGGGAGGCTCGTCGAGGCGGTCGCGACCGGCCTGGGAATTTCCTGGGACCGCGCGGGTCACGCGACCTTTCTTCGAGAGGACCTGGCCGGGGGCGTCGAAGGTGACGATACCTACTATTTCGGGGCGAACGCGCGGATCATGCGAGGTCCAGTCGACGTCGATCCGGCCTCGCAACCTCCCCCCGACCTGGCGATCGAGGTCGAGTTGACGAATCGGGCCGACGATTCGGCCGCGGTTTGTGGAAGGATCGGAGTGCCCGAAGTCTGGCGACTGGATCTCCGCCAGGGATCGTTGAATTTCGGCCGCCGGCGGGAGGATTCCACCGACGCCGTCGTTGAGACGAGCGTCGCGTTCCATCTTCCTCGTCCGGCGGACGTGCTGGACCGACTGCGATTGGTGAGACCGTGGGAAGGTCGCGTTGGTGGGAGGGGCTTTCGGCCTGGGTTCGCGAGACGGTCACGCCCCAACGGGGCGGTTGAACCTTTGAGAAAGGGAAATACATGAGCGACGGTCACGTGAACAACTTTCCGAAACTCCACAATGCCGCCTGGCCAGGCGTGGTTGGCAAGGGTGGAGAAGGGGGCGA
>JBFWRA010001056.1:0-2620 GCA_050249155.1 Isosphaeraceae bacterium
GCCTTTCGCCGGATCTTTCCCTACGACGTGTTCAAGGCGGTCGTCTACGGCCCCGACTCGTTTCGCAACGTCGAGCTGCCGAAGTGGATTCCCGAGGAGTCGGACGAACGCGACTGGTGGTGAACCCACGGGTCGGTTTTTGAGGATCGTTCCGAACCTGATGAAGGAAAGGGCTGGCGTTCCGTTCAAGGACGACGCCAGCCCGTTTTTTGTTTCCGCGCGCAAGGTGAAGTCGGGGTAAGATGTCGCCCCGTCGGTGGGTCGCCGGTGGTCGCCTGAGAACCGCCAGCGTCGCCGACGGGAACGCACCCGCATGCTCCATCGCCGGCTCACGCTGATCCAGGCGGTCAGCCTCAATATGTCGATGATGGTCGGGATCGGCCCGTTCATCACGATTCCCGACTTCGTGGCCACACTCGGTGGACCCCACGCGATGATCGGCTGGGTGCTGGGCGCGCTGGTGGCGCTCTGCGACGGCCTGGTCTGGAGTGAACTTGCCGCCGCGTTCCCCGGTTCGGGGGGCACGTATCACTTTTACGACGCGATCCACGGGCGGTCTCGCCTTGGGCGCATGCTCAAGTTTCTCTTTGTCTGGCAATTCCTGTTCAGCGCTCCGCTGGAGGTGGCCACCGGGGCGATCGGCCTGGCTCGTTACGCCGGGTTTCTCTGGCCAGGCCTGAAGGAGACCGCCTGGCGATTCTCAGACACCTTCCCCCTGATCGGCGTGGTGGACTGGAGGGTGGAGAACGGTCAGCTGTTCGCCATGCTCGTGATGGCCGGGGTGACCGCGCTGGCGTACCGTCGGATCGAGGCGGCCGGCCGGCTGATGGTGGTCCTCTGGCTGGGGATGCTTCTCACCGTGAGCTGGGTGATCGTCGCGGGGCTCTCGCACTTCAACCCCACGACCGCGTTCGAGATTCCCGAGGGAGCCTGGACGCTCGACCGACGGTTCGCGACCGGCCTGGGCGCGGCGCTCGGGATCGCGATGTACGACTTCCTGGGGTATTATCAGATCTGCTATCTCGGCGACGAGGTCGCCGACCCCGTCCGCACCCTCCCCCGATCGATCTTGATCTCCGTGGTCGTGATCGCGGCGATCTACCTGACCATGAACGTGAGCATTCTGGGCGTTCTCCCCTGGCGGGAAGTGGCCGCCTCCAAGCATGTCGCCAGCGACTTCATGCTCCGCCTTCATGGAGAATCCGCGGCCAGCCTCGTCACGGTGATGATCGTCTGGACCGCCCTGGCGTCGACGTTCGCGGCGTTGCTCGGTTACAGCAGGGTTCCCTACGCCTCGGCACGCGCCGGCCAGTTCTTCAAGGCCCTGGGCAAGACCCACCCGACGGGCGACTTTCCGCATCGTTCGCTCGTGCTCATCGGGGCGTTGGCGGTCCTCGCCTGCCTGGCGGATCTGACGACCGTCATCGCCGCCCTGCTGGCCTCGCGGATCTTGATTCAGTTTGTCGGCCAGATCGCCACCGTCGTGTACCTCCGAACCCGCCCGGAACTCGCGTCGCGTCTCAGGTTCCGCATGGCGCTGTTCCCCGTCCCGGCGCTGGTGGCCCTGGTGGGTTGGCTCTACGTCTTCGGCGCGTCGGGTGGCAGGACCCTGAGCTACGGCTTGGGCTCGCTCGCGCTGGGGATCGTCGCGTTTCTCCTCTGGGACGCTCGAAAGTTGGAATCCACCGAGGTCGCCGCCTGAGCCCATCGAATTCACGACCATGTATCCTTCACCGGAGTCTTCCACGATGCGACGCAAGGGTTGGCCTGGCCTGGCGGTCCTGTTGGCGGCACTCGGTCCGACCGCCCGGGGCGCGGAACCCTCCGGACCCCTCGTCGCCGTCGGCGTCGCCAGGATCGACGTCACACCGACTTTCCCCGTGCGGCTCAGCGGCTACCTCGGCCGGACTTCGGAATCCAACAGGGTGGACCAAAGGCTCTGGGTCAAGGCCCTGGCCATCGGTGGGGACGATCGCGCGGCGGTGGTGCTCGTCTCGGTCGACAACCTCGGAGTCGGCGAGGCGGTGGTCGAGGAGGTCGCCGGTCGACTTCACAAGGCCGTCGGCCTGGAACGCGCTCGGTTTGTCGTGGCGTCGTC
Source organism: Isosphaeraceae bacterium (assembly GCA_050249155.1). GTDB lineage: Bacteria > Planctomycetota > Planctomycetia > Isosphaerales > Isosphaeraceae > JBFWRA01. The sequence continues at coordinate 2,099 of JBFWRA010001056.1, forward strand.
GCACACCCACAGCGCGCCTTGCCTGACGGGCGTCGCTCCCAACATCTTCGGGAAGCGTCTCTCAGAGTCCGAGCAGGCCCACATCGACCGATACACCCGCGAGTTGACCGACGCCATCGAGCGTGCCAGCCTCGACGCGTTGAAGGCCCGAAAGCCAGGTAGGTTGTCCTGGGCTCAAGGGTCGGTCGGCTTCGCCGCGAATCGCCGACCCCAGGGAGGGCCGGTCGACCACGCGCTGCCAGTGCTCCGGGTCACCGACGAGCGCGGCGCGGTCCGGGCGATCCTGGTGAACTACGCCTGTCACTGCACCACGCTGAAGCCCGAGGACAACGCTTGTAGCGGCGACTGGGCGGGCCACGCGCAGGAGGCGATCGAGAAGGACCACCCAGGCGCGGTCGCGTTGACGGTCGTCGGCTGCGGGGCCGACGCCAATCCCACCCGACGTCTGGAACCGGGAGCCGCCGCCGACCACGGTCAGGCGATCGCCGACGAGATCAAACGTCTCTCGGCCGGTCCCTGGAC
>JBFWRA010001057.1:0-2617 GCA_050249155.1 Isosphaeraceae bacterium
GGCTCATCGCGCGTCAGGCATACCACGTTGGACCTTCGGGGAGCGGGCTCCGCATGAAGTTGGTGAGCAACCTCGTCCTCGGCTTGAATCGCGCGGCGCTCGCCGAATCACTGATCCTGGCGAGGAACCTTGGTCTCGACCTTCGCGCGGTGCTCTCCGTGCTTCGCGACTCCCCGGCCGCGTCCCGAGTGATGGAGACCAAGGGGGAGAAGATGATCCAGGGCGACTATTCCCCTCAAGCGAGGCTCAGCCAGCACCACAAGGACGTTCGGATCATGCTCGGCCTCGCGGAGAACGCGGGATTCAGGCTGCCCCTCTCGGAAACCCATGAACGAATCCTTCAGGCCGCGGAGGACGCGGGGCTCGGCGGGCTCGACAATAGCGCGATCTTCGCGGCCTATGAACGGCTGACGAGGGCCGCCGGCCTTCTCCAGGGAGAGGCGGCCGGCGACCCCGGCGGGGAAACGTCCCGGGTCAGCGCGACGGATTCCGAGACCGCCTCGCCCGACCCACCGCCTTCGTGAACCCCGCCAAGGCGAGCCCCAGGAGGCCCAGGGAAAGGACGCCCGGTTCGGGAATCGCGCTGACGGTCAGGCCGCCGATGGTCCCGGAAACCAGTTTGGGATTACCAATATCCCCAAAGAACACGAAGAATCGGGCGTTGTCGAAGTTCGCCAGATTGAGCGAGGTGGGGAGCACCAGGGCCGTGCTGAACACGGTGTCGGTCGAGTCATCGAGCCGGAACCCAAACGCGGTCAGGGCGTTTCCACCAACGGACGCTCCGGTGAGCCCCTCGCTGGCGCGGGAGACCACGCCATAACGATCGTGATTGGGGAGCGGAGGGTTGTTGTCCACCTGGATTTCAGGGGCCCCGTTCGAGGACGCGGCGTAGCCCCCGACGCTGAAGGTGAGGGTCTTCAGAGCGTCGTAAACGGCGAACGTCGCGTTGCTTCCGGCCCTCGGGGCGGTCGCCGAGTCGAACACGTAAGACCCGTTCATGGTTTGACCCAGAGCGAAGGTCCCCGTGAGCGACGGGTCCACGAGGTCGACACTCCCCGTGAGGTTCACGTGGAAAAGGTCGCCGCGCGCGGGCCGCTCAAGGACGACCGCCGAGAGGAGCAAGGCCAACGTCCAGTACGACTTGGAAATTCGGATCATCAAGGATCTCCGTTCTCGAAAAGTCTCCGTTCTCGAATCGATCAGGGCCGCCCCCCTGGCTTGATGGGCCACTTGGGACGGGACGCGCGCGAGCGATCGCGAGGATCGTCCTCACCGGGTAGTACGCGAGCTTGCGAGAATTGTTACACTGACGACTGGGAACGACCTCCGGAGAGTTTTCGCCCATGACGGCTGGAATCCTCGTTTCCCTCGTCTTGATCCGCGTTTCGGGCGTTGACGCGCGGACTCTCGACCTTCCTCCCAGGCCGGCGGACGCGCCCGGGGGCAAGGCGTTCGCGCGATCCGTCGAGGGGTTGAGCCTGGAGCGTCGCGAGGCCAGGATTCTCGCGGAGATCCTCTCGGGGAACGTCCCTTCCTTCCTCCGACGACTCGCTCGGGTTCGGCTGGCCAGAGACGGGCGCGAGGTGCTCGTGGAGGTCACGCCCGACTACCTCGCGATCGGCTCGGACTCGGATTACTTCCTGACCCCGATGACTCCGGGGACCGCCCAGAGGATCGCCGACCGGCTCGACTGCGTCTTGCCGACGACCCGCGTCGTGGACGCGATCTACGCCGAGGCGGAGGTCAAACTGGAGCCGTCGCCGATTCCGCCGACGCCCGCCATGACGACCGTGCCCGTCTTTCTCCAGCACAATGAGACCATCCTCGCCCAGCGATCGGCGACACCCGGCGCGGGACTGGTCGCCGGGCACAAGAAGGACGTCGTGATCGCGAATCGGGCGTTCGACAAACCGGGAAAGGTCGGGATCTATGGATGGCATCGGCGCGACGGAACGCCCATTCAACCGCTCTACGCCGGACATACCGAGCGATGGGTGGATTACAGCCACGGCATCCGATTGGTCCATCGTCGGATCACCCTGGATGGGAAGGACGCCACGATCGACGCCGCGCTCGCCGATCCCGCGCTCGCTTTGTCACTGAGCGACGAGGGGGTCTTGCGGACGACTCGCTATCCCACGAAACCTTTCCTCGAGGAGTTTCGGCTGGAAAAGGGGGTACGCGTCGTGATCGACCACGCCGAGCCGTCGACGCGTCGGCCGACGCTCCTGGTCTTCTACGCGCTTCCGAATGGAAACACGATCGAGCAGACCATTGGCAAAACGCCGGCGGCCGGCGAGGACTGGCGGTTCGCGATCCAGCACGTCGGCGCGCAATCGCGGTTCGTTCGCGAGGCGATCCCGGATCGAGAAGTCGTGGTGGCCTACCTGGAGAATGACCTCAAGAGCTGGCCAGCCTGGCGCAAGGCCCACGGCGACGCCGCGCTCCTTCCCATCCTCGACGCCGTTCGCTCCCGGTTCGATCGGCTGGGAACCCGGGTCGTCCTCTCGGGGCATAGCGGAGGGGGGAGCCTGATCCTCGGCGCGTTGAACGCCTTGAAGTCGATACCCGAGGACGTGGAGCGGATCGCGTTTCTTGACGCGAACTATGCTTATGA
>JBFWRA010001058.1:0-2615 GCA_050249155.1 Isosphaeraceae bacterium
GTCGCGAAGGGCGTGGATCAGGTTGGCCGCGTGGAGATCGCCGCTGGGCTCGCCCGCCGAGACGAAGATGCGCATGAGGGTCGGCTCGCTTCCGTGCCAGGGTTGGTCCAGGTCCGTCGCGAACCCTACCAGAAACCCCGAAACGCCGGAAGCGAATCTCAGCGGCTGAGTTTCGCCGATTCGCTCATCTTCCTTCCTCCGAACCCGCGGGAAGTTCCTCGGTCGGTTCAGGCTCCTCGGGAAGCCCGAGGTCCTTGATCCGCCGATAGAGTCTCGGTCGGGAGATCCCCAGCAGTTCGGCCGCCTTCGACTTGTTGCCCCTGGCCTTGACCAACGCGTTCTCGATCAAGTGACGCTCGACCCGCGTCAGGATCTCGTCGAGCGGGGTGACCGTCGCGGGCATCGCGGGAGGGGAGTAGGAGGACGCCAGGCTTCCCCGAATGGCGGCCGGAAGGTCTTCTGGGACGACGGCCTCGGTCGTTCCGGCGGCCTGGGCGACGTCGATCACCCGGGCGAGTTCACGGAGGTTGCCTGGCCAGTCGTAGCTCAGGAGGACGCGGATCGCCTCGGGACTGAAACCGCTTCGCTGACGGCCTTCCCGCAGGTTCGCCCGCTCCAGAAAGTGCTGAGCGAGGACGGGAAGCTCCTCGAGTCGATCGCGGAGCGGGCTCAGCTCGATCACCAGCGCGGTGACCGCGAAGTAGAGGTCGGGCCGGGCGCGCTCCGAGCTGACCGCCGATCGCGGGTCGAGGACCGAGGTGGCCATCAATCGATAGGGTTCGTCCAGGCTCTCGGCGATCCGGCGTTGGAGGTCCCTGGGGAGGTCGAAGACGTCCCGGATCAGGAGCGTCGAGCCCTCCGGCAAGGTCGATCGGCGGCCGAGGGTGTCGACCCCTTCCGACAGGCCGTTGAACCCGCCGAAGAGCTCACGCTCCAGCAGTTCGGGCGGTAGCGCCTGCGCGTCGAAGGCGAGGAAGGGGGACTGTCTTCGAGGGCTCGACTGGTGGATCGATCGGGCGACGTGACGTTTCCCAGTTCCGGGTTCTCCAACGATCAGGACCGCGACGTTCGAGGCCGCGGCGGCCTTGATCTGCTCCAGAAGCCGACGATGCGCGGGCCCTCGGCCGATCAAACCTTCCGGCTCGCGACCGAGCACCAACCGGTGCCGCAGCTCCATCAACTCGGTCCGGAGCCGGTGGGCCTCCGAGTCTGGCGTGAGCCCAGGCTCGTTCCCCTCCCGGATCAGGCCGAGCAGGGCCGTGACTTCACGCCGCTCGTTGTGAATGGGCCAGTAATCGACCCGACGCCATCGACGCTCGCCGCTGGGGTGCAGGAACAACGTCCGGGAGCCCGAGGGGGTACCCGCCAGCGCCTCGGACGGAGGAAAAAGGCTTCCGCCGAGACTCTGGAGATCTCCCGCGACCATGGGACCGTGGGCCTGGCAGACCAGCCCGAGGGCCTCGCTGGCGCTGTGCCCGGTCAACTCCTCCCAGGCGCGGTTGACCCAGATGAGCCGGAGGTCCCGGGTCAGCCAGAACGCCGGCTCGGCCGCCTGCTGGAGGAACTGGTCGATCCTGGCCCCATAGACGCGGGAAGACGCCATGTGTGAGATCGGTTAACCTGATCTGATCCTTGCCCTCGTCGAGCCGGACGGCCGCCGGCCCTGCCTGGCGACAGGATGCTACTCCCCGACCCCGAAGGCAAGGAAATTCAATCGATGAGCCTCAAGCCGCTCCGCCGAGTCGTCGCGCTGGATGGAGGAACGACCAACACCAGGGCCAGGCTGCTGGTCGACGGCCAGATCGTCGCGACCGCGCGACGCTCGGTCGGGGTTCGCGACTCGGTCCTCTCGACAAGGTCGAGTCCGCTGGGCGAGGCGGCCCGCGACGCGATCGGCGAGGTTCTTCAACACGGCGGGGGCGTCTCGCCCGACGCCATCGTGGCCTCGGGCATGCTCTCATCCGAGGTCGGCCTCGCGGCGATCCCGCACGTTCCGGCCCCCGCGGGGATCGAGGAACTCGCCTCCGCCGCCCGAGAGGTCACGCTCTCCGAGATTTCAGAGCGGCCGATCCTGTTCATCCCGGGAGTTCGTACCCCCGCGGCCCCTGGCGTGGACGGTTGGGCCGCCGCCGACGTCATGCGAGGGGAGGAGTGCGAGACCTTCGGCGCTCTCACCATGGAGCGACTCGTCGGGCCGATCGTCTTTCTCTGGCCAGGTTCGCACACGAAACTCGTCGAGGTCGACGCCGCCGGACGGATCGCGCGAAGCACGACCTCGCTCGCGGGAGAGATCACCTCGGCGCTCGCTGGCCATACGTTGATCGCCGCGAGTCTTCCCGACGCGCTTCCCGAGTCGCCCGATCCCGACGCCGCCGCCGCGGGACTCCGGCTGGGTGCCTCGGAGGGACTGGGGCGCTCGGCGTTCCTCGTGCGTCTGGCGGCGCTGGGCGACGTGATGACCCCGGAACGTCGTGGGGCGTTCTGGGTCGGCGCGGTCGTCGGTGGCGACGCCGCGCATCTGGCCCGCCATCCGATCCTCAGCGGGGGCCTCCCCCTGGTCGTCGGAGGTCGCGAACCGTTGCGCGGACTGTACGCGCGGGCGCTTCGCGGGGCGA
>JBFWRA010001059.1:0-2613 GCA_050249155.1 Isosphaeraceae bacterium
GCTCCTCGGAGCGCGATATACGCGTCGGCGCGTTCCATGCGGAACAGGTCGGTCTCGCCGAAGGCTTTCATCTGGCCTTCGGAGCCGTTGCGGACCAGTTCTCGGAGCACCCGGGTGTCGCGGACCTCGACCAACGGGTACGCCCCCTTGCGCGCGGCCTTTTGCACGAGGAGACGGGGAAGCGCGCTGTCCTCCAGGTCGAAACACTCGATCAGCAGAGTTTCCCCTTTGGCCAATCGCGTCGAGTGGTTGACCAGGATCTCGGCGAGAGCGTCCCAGCGGGGGTCGGGCATGGAGCGGTCCACGAGGTGGGGTCGGTCGTCCGAGCCGGTCGACTCGGGGTCGAAACCATTATGGAGAGTTCCCCGAAAGACCGCCAGGGTCGCCCGCTCGGGTCGACTGGGATCCGACCTCGAAACGACCTGGCCGGGCGCGGAACGAACCCAATGACGCGAGGGCTCGCTTCGCTTGGATCGAGCCGACGCGAAACGTTCAGGGGTGCGTGGACTGGGTCGCGGTTCCGCCGCGCTTCGCTCTGGCCAGCCAGTAATCGGCCTCGGCGTGATAGTACTGAACCGCCTTGAGGTCGACCTTGCGCGTGAAGCCCGTCCGGCTCACCCGACGCACCAGGGCCTCAAGGTCGGTCATTCGGTCGAGATGCTCCTCCAGGGCCGTGATCCATGACGCGTTCGTCGGGCAGAGGTCGTGTTTCGATTCGAGCATGAGCCTCGACCAAAAATAAACCCCGCCCGTGTCGGTCCTGCGTTCGCGATAGAAGAGCCAGAGTTCCTCAAATTGTCGTTTCGCGGCCTCGTAACGCGCTTCGGACAGAGTGGTGAGCGCCGGGGTCATGGCGGTGGGGGAGAATTCGGGGCTCGGCTCGGGGAGAACTCGTACGGGAAGAGCGTCCTGGGCCGGAACCGGCCGTGCCGGCGGAGGGTCGTCGGCGAGGGCCAGGGTGGCCAGCGCGATGACGGATCCCAGCGCCGTTACCAGAATCCTCTTCGATGGGTTCGGAGTCATCGCGACGCCTCCTCCTCAGGGGCCGCGTCGCGCCCGCCCGACCGGACCGCCAGGTCGAGGCTCGGGACTCCACGGGAAGACGACGGCCTCTCACCATTGCCGCACGTTTCGGGTCGACTCGCAACGCGCTCGTGGAAAGATTCGCTTTTCAGGACGATTGAAAACCGTCCCGCGCATGCGTCTTTTCAAATCGCGGCGACCGTGGCATGCGAGACGGACGTTTCGCCATGGACAGGAAAAAGGTCACGTTCAGGCCGAGTGACGCGAGGATCACACCATGCGACGTTCCTGGGAGGCGGTGCTCCACTGGACCCCCCGGTTGCTCTGCGCGCTGTTCGCCGGTTTCCTGAGCCTCTTCGCCCTGGACGTCTTCAGCGAAGGGCACGGATTCTGGCGGACGCTCCTGGCGCTGGCCATTCACCTGATCCCTGGCGGGATCGTCCTGGGTCTGCTCGCCATTTCCTGGCGTTGGGAGCGATTCGGCGGCCTGCTGCTGGTCGCTCTGGGGCTCGCCTACGTCGTGATGGCCTGGGGACGGTTTCCCGTCTCGACCTATTTCGTCGTCGCGGGACCAGCGATCCTCACCGGGATCCTGTTCATGATCGGAGGTCTGTACCGAAGGCGTGCCAGGATCGGCTGAACGGTGAGGGTGCGGGCAGTCGGAGTTCGTGATTCCATCACGACCGCGCGAGGAAAAGGCCGACGACCCCGATGAGGGAGTCGTCGGCCGCGGGGACGACGATCGGAACGCGACGAGGCGATCGCCCGGGTCAGGGATGGACCGGAGGAGCCGGCGCGGAGTCGGTGGCCGTCGGATCGGTGGTGGCCCGAAGTTCCAGGGTCACCCGGCCGTTGGGCAGGGAGAACGTGAACCGGCGCGTCGCGCTGGAACCACCGCCGGGGTCGGACGCGGGAACCCAGGACTTCGACTCCGTGAAGGCCGTATGGGCGGTCGCGGTGTCGACGTGTCCCGCCTGGGGAGAGGAGCAAGGCGTCTCCGAACCACTCATCCGGGTCGGCGGCGCGAGGTCGGGCAACGGTGGCAGCGGAATCGCCTTCCCATCGGCCGTCACGGCCAGAGGCAGCGACCGGCTGGGCAAGGACGGACGGGGCAGGAGACCGTGGGCGGGGACGGGGGCCAACGTGATCGTCCTGGAAATCGGTCGCGGCGCTGGCGCCTGGCCGATCAAACCGGCGGTCGTGACCGTCGGGGCGATCGGTCGCGCTTCCAGGACCAGCACGCGTTCCCGAACGACCGCTTTCCCCTCCTTGTCCGCGACGGTGTACGCTCCCAGGCTGACGAGCAACGCGCCCTCCTTGGGAATCAGCCATTCGCCGGCGAGTTGCCCGGTGGCGACCTCCGGCACCGAGAGGGTCTCGCACTCGCCTCCGTCGCAATCCTCCTCCCCCTCGCGACACGGCGAGGTGCCGTGAGATCCCACCTTCACCTTGTGGACCGCCGGGACCCGCGTCTCATCGATCACGAGCTTGGCCAGAATCCCTTGATCCATCGACCGGCCGACGATCGTCATCGCCACGCCCTCGCGAAGGGCGTCCCCCGCCTCGGACGTGGAAGCCCGGCTCGCCTCC
>JBFWRA010001060.1:0-2612 GCA_050249155.1 Isosphaeraceae bacterium
CGGAGGTCACTTCGTCGGTGAACGCGAGCATCATGTTGATGTTCGGATCGCTGCGGAGCGCGGCCGCCGTTTTGGAGGCGGTCTGCTGGGAGACGTTGACGGGATTGATCTCGACTGGGCCGACGACGTTCCAACCGGCTTCTTCGGCCAGCTTCACGAAGGCTCCGACACGCACTACCACCACGGGGATGGCGGATGAGGTGATTGCCAGCACCGTCGGCGTTTCCCCCGGTTTCACCAGGTTTTCCTTCGCGTAGTCGAAGAGCTGTTTGCTCATCCCCTCGTCGTATGGGCCAAAGCTGAGAGCCTGCCCGGATACTGGCTCTCCGGAGTACTGGCCGATGTAGTGACCGCCGTAACTGCCGATTTTGTTGATCGACGGCGCCAGCGTTTCGTCCGGCGTGGTGATGTTCACGGCGACTTTGGATTCGTCGCGGGCGCAAGATTCGAGATTTGCCTGCGAGGACTGGACGTCGCCTTCGGGATCGGCGATCGCCGAGGTGTACTTCATGCTGTTTGCCTTCGCCGCGATTTCCCAGGTTTCCAGGAGCTGCGGGACGATCGAATACCCGACCAGCGAGCTGACGCAAAGAGTGCCGTTGTCGGCGGTTTCAGATCCGTCCCCGCCCCCGCCCCCGCTCGTCGAATCGCTGGACGAGCTGCCACAGCCCGCAGCGAAAACGCCGACGATGACGAATGTCACAAACATGCCGACTCCGACCCGTATCTTGGGCCATGACCGAATCAACTGCATCTGATTCCTCCTCGACTGCATCGTTATTGGGTGGGTACTGCGATCTGACGTCGGTCCGGGACCGACCGGCACTCAGAACGAAATCCAGGCCTCCGGCTCCTCCCGCAGCTCGAGCACCGGGTCGTAGCCGTCCGCCCGAGCCGCCTCGAGGCTGCGGAAGTCGCGGCGATAGGGCTCTCCGTCGAGGTAGAGCTCGACGGAGAGCAACGCTTGGCACTCTGGGCAGAAGAGCTCGGCGAGTTCTACGTGATCGTTGTCGTGAACCTTGTAGAAGCGGCCAAAAGTCCCGTCGTTCAAGCGGGCCGCTGCCTTTTCGCGCCGGGCGAGCGCCTGCTCCTTCCAGTTCTCGTCCGGGCCGCACAACGCCGCCGCGCAGTTGCCGCAGACGGATCCGGAGTCCCGGTGGACGACGTTGCCGATTTTCATCTCCATGGTTCCTTCCTCTCTTGTCACGCGGCGACGACGCCGGGACGCTCGGCTAGCTGGATACGCGAGGCGCGAAGTTCCTGCCGTCGTTCCGCGGTAGCGGCCTCGTCGACGTTTCCCTCCTCGTCGGTGATGACTCCGTAGATGCCCCGGGCGGCCTCGACGGAGACGACCCCTTCGCGCACGTCGATGCCGACCTTTCCTGGCTCGCGGTTGAGCGGATCTCCCATGCCACCGCCACCCGGGGCGGTTTGGATGAAGACCTCGCCTCCTGGCCCCTTGTGTAGGAAGCGCGCCCCCTCCCACATCGACTTCGAGGGCAACGACTCGAAGGAGTCGCCGTGGCGGAGCTCTATCTCCGTACAGGTCGAGAGCTTCCCGTCCTCGAGCTCGTCGCAGACGGGCGTGTCCGAGACGGGGCCGTAGTAGGTACCGGACGCCGGGTAACCGCCGCTGCGGCCCATGGTGGGAACGGCGTTGCGGACGCTGCAGAACGTGCCGCTCTGCGGGCTCGACTTCTCACCCCAGACGACAACAGCGGATTTGATGCCGGGTCCTCCGCGCCACTCCCCAGCGCCCGGCGAGTCGCGCCAGAACTCGCGCGAGAGATAGAGGAATGGCTCGTGCGACTCATGGGCCTCGACGCTCGGAATCGACCCCCACAGCATTACGTTGGTCCCGCGGGCTCCGTCGAGACCCTCTAGGGCACCCAGGCCCGGCCCCCCTGGCCCATCCATGTTCAGGAAGATCGAGTATTCACCGTGCTGGTTCGAGGCGCCGCTGAAGATCGAGCAATGCGCGCCGCCCCCTGCCTGCGCGGCGGCCCGCCCACGCAGGAAATCGTCCCCGGAGGCTTCGAGCGCCGCCGAGGCCGCGCTCCAGGCAGCATCCGAGACGGCCCACGCCCCATAGCCGGTCGCCAGGCCGATCGGCGTCGGGAAGGCCGAATCGATGAACGAACCGGTGTCCGATCGAACGTGCACGGGCTTCATCACTCCGGCGTTGAAGGGGATGCCCGTCGCCAGCTGCTCGATCAGGGGACCCATGACCCCCCCGACCAGGCCCGAGCGGGCGCAGTTGAGGAGCGCCGGGGCGGCCTCCGAACTGCCGCGGAAGTCGAAGAACACTTCGTCCTCCGCCACGGTCATCTTGACCAGTGCGCGATACACGCTGTCGTCTGCATACCCGTCCTCGATGTAGTCGGCGGCCTCGTAGACCCCGTCGGGGATCTGTCGCAGACGGGCGCGGAACATCGCCTCGGAGAACTCACAGAGCCCGTTGAGGATGTGCTCCAGGTTCTCCACGCCGTACTGGTCTGCCAGATCTGCGACCGCCCGAACCCCGAGGTGCACTGAGCCCACCTCGGCGCTGAGGTCGCGAGCGATCTGCGTCGGAATACGCGTGTTGTTGACGAAAGCTCGGACGACGTCCT
>JBFWRA010001061.1:0-2588 GCA_050249155.1 Isosphaeraceae bacterium
GGCGGGATTGGCCCTGGCCATGCTGGTGGCTCCGGTGGTCTACGCCCTGATGCCGCCCGCGAAATACACCGCCAACGCTCGGTTGCTGGTCAGCTCGGTCGCCCCGGCGATTATTTTCAAGACCCGGGAAACGGTGAGCGACTACGGATCGTATCAACGCACGCAGCTCGGACTGCTCCGAACGCGAAAGGTCCTGGGCACGGCCCTGAAGGACGAGGGCGTCGCCAAGCTTGCCGTGGTCAGCGCGCACGTCGACCCCGTCGAGTGGTTGGAGAAAGAGCTTCAGATCGAGTTCGTCAACGGCTCCGAGATCTTGCGGATCGGGATGAGTGGGCACCGTCCCGAGGTGCCGATGCGGATCGTCAACGCCGTCGTCGACTCCTACCTCAAGGAAGTCGTCGAGAGCGAGACCCGATATCGCCGCGAGCGCTTCGAGTTGCTGAAATCCGAACTCAATCGCTATCAGGAGACGCTCCGCGAGCGTCGCAAGGAACTTCGAAGACTCAGCGAGATCGCGGGTTCGGACGACCGAAAAGTGCTCGCGGGAATTCAGTCCCAGGAGATCGAGAGGCTGGGTCGGGCCGAGACCGAGCTGGCTCGCGTCCAGTCCGAACTCCGTTCGCTCTCGGTCGAGTCCAAGGTGTTCCAGGAGGTATTGCAGCGCGATCTGGAAGACGTCGATCAGATCGCCGTCCGCACCGAACTCGAAAACGACCCGGCGTACGCCGAACTCTCGCAACGCGTCACGTACGCCAAAAACGCCTACGAGGAGGCGACCCGCCTCTCGCGGTCGCCCAGCGACCCCTCAGTCACGCGACGCCGTCGCGAGCTGGACGTCGTGAGCCTCGAACTCGACGCGTACACCAAGAAGATCTATCCCATCGCGGTTCGACAAGCGGCGATCAAGAAGCGAGGGGGGCTCGGTCAGGAATCGGAAACGATCGACCTCCGCATCAAGGTTCTGGGAGGACTGGAAGCCACGCTCAAGGAAGAGACGGAACGTTTGGAACAGCGAGCGCGTTCCATCAGCAAGACGGTCGTGGACCTTTCCGCGATTCAGCAAGACATCGCGACGGCCGAGGAGGTCGCCCGATCGATCGGCGCCGAGGTGGAACTGCTCAACGTCGAACTGCAATCGCCGCCGCGCGTGCAAAAAATCGAAAGCGCGGAACTGCCCCGGACCAAGGATGAGGGCGGACCATTTCGCATGGCGGTGCTCTCCGGGGCGGGGGCCTTCGCGCTGGGGCTGGTCGGGATCTCGTTCTGGGAATTCCGTTCCAGAAAGATCGACACGCCCTCGGAAGTGACCGAGGGATTGGGGGTTCGCGTGCTGGGCTTGCTACCCCAGCGCCCCAATCGGAGAGGCTTGGTCCGACTGAGCGAGGCCAGGGCGCTACGCTGGCAGAACCTGTTCATTGAAAGTGTCGACGCGGCGAGGACGGTGGTGCTGCACCATGCCCGCACGGAGGGGCTCCAGGTCGTGATGGTGGGCAGCGCGATGGTCGGCGAGGGAAAAACGTCGCTGGCGTCCCATCTGGCCTTCAGCCTCGCGCGCGCCGGCCGCACCACGCTGTTGATCGACGGAGACCTCCGCCGACCGAAAGCGCATATCCTCTTCGATCTGCCGCTGAGTCCGGGCTTGAGCGACGTCCTTCGCGGCGACGCCAGCGTGGAGAACGTGGTCGTGGAAACGCCCGCGGCCGGGGTCTACCTGATCCCCGCGGGCGAATGCGATTCGTCGGCCATTCAGTCTCTGGCGTCGCATGACCTGCGTGGCATGTTCGATCAACTGCTCACGCGCTTCGATCTGATCGTGGTCGACACCTCCCCCGTGCTGCCGGTCCCGGACGCCCTACTGATCGGTCAGAACGTGGACGCGGTGCTCCTCTCGGTGATGCGGTCGGTAAGCCGGTTTCCCAAGGTCCAAAGCGCCTGCGCGCGGATGGCGGACCTCGGGATTCGCGTCCTCGGAGCGGTCGTGACGGGCGTCGAGGGGGACACTTACGGAAACGCCTACTTGTACCAATATACCGGGGTGGGACGATCGGGGAGTCGGTCCGAGGCTCGGGAGTCGGAATCGTGAGCGTCGGCCGTCACGTCTCACTGCTGGCCTCGGTTGCGATGGCGGTCGCCGCGGGGTGGGTGCATGGCCGCTGGACCGGCCGTTGGGACGCGCCGGTGGAACTGGCCGAGGCCGCGACGCGGCTCGAACAGGTCCCCAGGGAGTTCCGGGGTTGGGTCGGCGTCGACGCGCCGCTCGACCCCAGGCAGGTCGAGGCGGGTCACGTCGCCGGCCTTCTCTCTCGAACCTACCGTTCGCCCAAGGACGGGGTGGGTGTGACGGCCCTGCTGGTGTGCGGCCGGCCCGGTCCCATCTCATTGCATACGCCGGACGTGTGTTACACCGCCTCCGGCTTCGAATCGCGAGGGGATCCCGAACGGGTGACCCTCTCCGACGCCGACGGTTCCCCGGCTCATTTCTGGAAAGGACGATTTGGCAAGCGCCACGTGCTCTCGACGGAATCTCGCTTGATTCTTTGGTCCTGGACGACCGACGGACGATGGAACGCCCCCGACCACCCCAGGCT
>JBFWRA010001062.1:0-2607 GCA_050249155.1 Isosphaeraceae bacterium
GCCATCGCCTTGAGACAGATACGTTCCAGTTCCCGGGGGATCGAGTCGTCGATCTGGCGGGGCGGGCGTGCCTCGGTCGTGGCGATCAGATCGAGGATCGCCCTCTGGGTACTGGCGACGAACGGCCGACGCGCCGTCAGTAGCTCGTAGAAGATCACTCCCAGGCTGAAGACGTCGGATCGTCCATCCACAAGATGCCCCTCACCGTGGGCCTGCTCGGGGCTCATGTAGCTTGGCGTGCCGGCGAGGCGTCCCCCCTTGCCGTACTCCTCGTCGGTGAGGGCCAGACCGAAGTCGGCCACGTGGGGCGCGCCCGTGGCGTCGATCAAGATGTTCTCGGGCTTGACGTCCCGATGCACCAGTCCTCGGGTATGAGCGTGGTGCAAAGCCTCCGCGACGGCGGCGACCAGGCCCGCCGCCTCCCTCGCGTCCAGGGGTCTCCGCCGGACATGGTCCGCCAGATCGCGGCCGTCGACGTACTTGTAAACCACGACGCACTCGCGATTCTCCGTTCTAAAAACATCATAAATTGGTATAATGTTTTCATGTTCGAGTTTCGCGAGCACGCGCGCCTCGTTGAGGTGGGCTTCCAGGTCCTCCGGGCGAACGATCCGATCGGAGTTCGGAACCTTGATCGCCACAAGGCGGTCGAGTTCCGGGTCGTGAGCCTTGTAGACGGTGCCGAACCCACCGGAGCCGAGAACTTCCAGCAACTGGAATCGGCCAAGCCGTTCTGGCGGACTCCCCTGGGAATCCATCGTCGGTCGTTCCTCCAGAGGGAACGTCGCACCACAGAACGGACAGAGGAACTCGCCCGGAACGACCAGCGCGACGTCTTCGATCCGGCCGCGGCAGCGGGGGCATTCGAGGCGTCGATGCGGGGACGGGTCGTCGCTCCAGGTTTCGTCGCAGGTCGAGCCCGGGCTGAGGAATCCCTCGCGCTCGGCACGCTCGTGAATCGTCAGGAGTCGCGCCACCGCGTCACGAAGGGAGGTGTGGTCGCCGCATTCCTGGACCAGGAAGGCGTACCGACTCTCGGGGGAATGAACGAGAGCCTCGTCGAACAGGTCGTGGATTCGACGATGGCGTTCGAGGTGGTCCATGCTCAGCCCTCGTCAGGTTTGAGTCGCTCATAGAGCCAGGCCCGCGCGAAGTGCCAATCGCGTTCCACGGTCGCGATCGAGAGGTCGAGGATCTCGGCCACCTCGGGAAGCGATCGTCCAAGAAAGATATGAAACGTGGTGACAAGACAGGCGCGCTCCGAGATCGTCGACAGGAGGTCGAGCGCCTCGTCGAGTGCCTCGACGTCGATTCGATGATCAATGATCAGATGATCAATCAATGTGTCGAGCGGGTGATGCTTCCACCGGCCTGGTCCCTTGCGCGTCGTCCGATGGCGGTGGTGATCCATGAGGACCTGACGCATGGCGAGGACGGTGGCTCGGTAGAGGTGCCGCTTGTCCGAGGCGATCCTGAGTCCGTCGCCGGCCAGCAGTTTCAACATCGCCTCATTCACGAGGGCGGTGGGCTGAAGGGTGTGGTCCGGTCGAGCGTGACGCATCAGGCGCCTGGCCGCCTCGCGAAGTTCATCATAAATCAGCGCGATCACCTGGTCGCGGGCGATGACGTCTCCCGCGCGCATCCGATCCAGCAGCGCGTTCAGGTCTTCGGGCGATGGGTGGTCCGACGGCATGGGACCTCGATTCGACCGAAAAACATTTTTTGGGAACTTTGAAGGGCTCTTCGCGAAATTATCGTTATTCATTGACAGAGTGACAACAGGCGGACCGGCGAAATCTCCGGTTCGTTCTCTCGCCCTCCACATCGTCACGCGGGGAGCCCGCTGGCTTCACCGGCAGCGGAAGCGGGGCCGACGTCGGGGGATTCCCTCGGGTTGCCGGCCCTTGAGGTGGTTTGCGCTCCGGGGTTTTGGCCAATCACGACGGCCCTGGCACTCTCACTCGACGAAACCGCCGCGGTGAGAACCAATCGTCAAGATTTGTTTCAAAAAAAGTTCCGCGAGTCTCTTTTCAGGACGCTCGTCCTCGGGATCGAACCGCGCGCCCTGTTCGCCTGAGTCAGGGATTTCCTACCCCGGGAGAGACTGGATCATGATATCATGGAATTCGGGAGGATTGGAATCGAGAGGCGTCGCGCGGATTCGCCACCTGTCGCACCTCTGTTTCGCTCCTTTGACGGTCCTCATGCTGATCGGACTGGCCCTGGGAATTGACCAGGTCGTTCGAGTTCCTCCCGAGTCGCAACCCATCCCGCCCCGGCTCTATGCGTGCGAAGGGATTGAGGTCGATCCTGCCACCCTGGCGTGGTCGCGCGACGGGCGGTTCCTCGCGGTCGTCTCGCGTAAGGGCGAGGTCACTCTGTGGAACGCCACCTTCGATACGGAGCGGCCCCTCGTCTTGCCCCCGGATCTGATGGAAAAGACCAGCGAGGATTGGAACCTCCCCGGGTTGGCCTGGTCGTGGGACGGAAAGATGCTGGCAACCTCTTTCGGCGAGCGCGTGCTCCTCTGGGACGTGGAGGGCGGGACCGTCGTCAAGGTTTTGAAGGGTCACACCCACCCGGTTCTCAATCTGGCCTTCACGCCCG
>JBFWRA010001063.1:0-2597 GCA_050249155.1 Isosphaeraceae bacterium
CGTCGTTCACGTTGTCCTGGGGCGCTCGCCCACGTCGTCGTGTGTTCGGCGCGCGCCGCTCTCTCGGCGAGGCCCGCGCGGGGGAGTCTCACGCCGAGGGCCGACAATTGGTGAACGCCCGGACCACCTCGAAGAGGTCCTTGCTCACCAGCAGCTCATCGTCCTCGAAGTCACGCAGCCAGACGTAGTTGTCGCGATAGGCCTGCGCCAGGAGCGGGTAGAGTTCGGCCAGCCGGATCGGCACCGAGGGGGCGTGGGAATCGTGGCCCTGGGGCTCGTCGTCGGGGCGGGGAAACAGGCGGAGGTGAGCTGTCGCCATCGGATCTCCTTCTCCGTGCTTGCCCCCACCGGAGCCACGGTGAAAGGCGTCGGGGGCCCGGACGTGCCGTCCAGTGGGTCGGCCAGAGTGACGACCCCTGGAAATGCGACTCGTCGAACCGACGACGCTCCGCCGGTCACGCGGTCCGTGGGGCCGTCGATCCCGCTGATCGCATCCCTACCATCGGCCCGTCACACCGCCGGTCATCAACCGAAAAGTCGGAAAGTGAGGAAATCTCGGCCCAGGGGGCGCGGCCGGCCCACGCGACGTCAGGAGATCACCTCACCCTGGAACCGGCGGGCGCGTCCGAGACCACCCTCCACGTTCTCGACGAATTGAGCGATGGAAACGCAGGGGCCGTTCCGTCATACTTGAACCGAGCCGGGTCGAATGATCAGTGCCCGTTCGTCTCAACCGCCCGGCCCACCCGCACGCCTCTCGGAGCCTCCGTCGATGGAACTGCCCCGCCTTCACGGCATCGTCCCTCCACTCCCCACCCCCCTCACGGCCGACGAATCGATCGACACGGACTCGCTGGCGAAACTGATTGAGTTCCAGTTGAAAGCGGGGGTTCAGGGACTCTGGGTTCTCGGCACGACCTCCCGTTTCGACCTTCTGACCGAGGACCGGATGCGAACGGTGGCGGAGGTCTCCGCCGAGGCGACGGCCCAGCGCGTGCCCCTGGTCCTGAATGTCAGCGACATGGGAACCCATCGCACCCTCGCCAGGGCGAAACTCTTCGACGACCTGCCCTACGACTACTACGCCGTTCTTCCTCCGTGGTATCAGCCCATGACCTCGGAGGAGGTCTCCGACTATTTCCTCACGATGGCCGACCAGTGCGCCCGGCCGATCGTGATCTACAACGCCCCCTGGATTTGCAACCAGTTGACCTTCCCGCATCTGCGAAAACTCGCGGAGCATCCCCGGATCGTCGGTTGCAAGGACGTGACTCCCGCGCTGAGCAGGACGCTCGACTGGTCCGTCGACGAGCGCAGGCAGCTCGATTTCACCTATCTCCACGGCACGGATCAGCTCGCCACCTCGGCCGAGTTGAAAGCCGACGGGTTCGTTTCGTCATTGACCAACGCGTTCCCCGAGATCGCCGTGGCGACCTGGGACGCCGTCCGCAACGACGACATGGAGCGGGCCTTCCGGCACCAGGCCCAGTTCCTCAGGCTCGCCAGGGCGACCGGGTTCGCTCCCATGCTCGCCTGCCTGGAGGCGATGATGCGGCACCGAGGGCTGCTCCAGCGAATGCTCCCAGCGCCTCTTCGGTCGCTGGACGCCGAGACCGCGCGACGGGTGATCGACGTCCTGGACGCCGTGGGGGTCCTTCCCGTGGTCGAGGCGTCCGCGATCTAGGAACGGCCTGGGAATCGCGTTTCGACGATCGATCCCAGGGGTGCCCGGGGCGACGTGGCGATCCTCCCGATCTGGGGGCGACGTCGCTCCGAAGTTTTGCTAAAGTTCCGGCCGTCGCGTGCCGACCGGGGAGAATGGTCCCGGTCGCCGCGCTCGAAGGATGGCCCACTCCGTCCGTTCCCATCGGCGAAGAACCAGGATCGGTTCCGCGACCCGCTCCGGTCGGTCGTTTCGCGAGCGAGGTCGTTCGGTCGCTCAAGGAGGAGCAAGAGTCATGGAGACTCCGCGCGTCGGGCCCTCGCCCGTTCGGGGGATCGTCATCCCCTGGCTGTTCATCGCGATCCTGCCCGCCCTGCTGGGGGCTTCCCATCGCACGACGAACTTCGTGGTGGAGGCCCAGACCCCCGACGCCGCCAAACAGGTCGCCGAACACGCCGAGCGCTACCGGGCGGAGTTCGCCAGGCAATGGCTTGGCAAGGAACTGCCGGCCTGGCCGCGACCCTGCCCGATCCGCGTGAAACTCACCGGCGGCGAGGCCGGCGGTCTGACCTCCTTCAGCTTTCAGCGCGGGAAGGTCGCCGATCAGACGATGACCGTCGAGGGCAGGCTGGACCGCGTGCTCAACTCCGCGCTTCCTCACGAGGTCACTCACACGATCTTCGCGGCCTACTTTGGAGGCCCGATGCCCCGTTGGGCCGACGAGGGGGCCTCGTTGCTGAGCGAGGACCAGGCCGAGCGGCGGCGGCACGACCAGATCGCGATGGACCTCCTGGGTCGTCGGGGAGACCTTCCCCTGGCCCGCCTCTTCACGATGGAGGAGTATCCCCGCGACCTGCTGGGGTTCTATGGACAGGGTTACTCCGTCTCGCGATTCCTGATCGAGATGGGGGGCCGACCCCGATTCCTTCAGTTC
>JBFWRA010001064.1:0-2597 GCA_050249155.1 Isosphaeraceae bacterium
AGGACCAAGCGGCCCGAGAGCGCCGGGTCGACCGTGACCTCGGCGTCCCCGGCCAGCATGCCCGCGTTCCGGATCGCCTCGCGGAGCCCGATGCGGCGGTCGTAGGGGTTGTCGACGTCGTCGAGGGTGGTGACGACAAGCCCGGGGTGCTCGACCGCCGGCGCGTTCGGGTCGACCTCGAAGGCCCCGATGTCCGGTGCGGCCCCTCGCGCGCGGGGCGCGCCGCGCTGATCCGTCGCCCCGGCCTCGGCCGGGCCCCCCGCGTCGATCGCGGGGCTACCCTCCACGAGGGCGTGCGTCGGGGTCGGCCCGCCGTAATCGCCCAGGGGGGCTAGCCTTGGGTCGGTGTCGATCAGGTCGGTCGGGTCGAGCGCGACCGTGGGCGCGTCGGAGAAGAGGTTGTGGCCCCGGGAGACGAACGGGGTCTCCGCCCGGATCGCCAGGTTGCCACCGGCCGGATTGGCGAACAGGCTGTTCCCGAGCGTGATCGGCACCGGGATCGATGTGCCGCCGTCGTGGAGACCGGCGCCGGACCGGGCCTGGTTGGCGGCGATCGTCGAGAAGGTCACGCTGAGCGGGCCCGTACTGAGGATCCCGCCGCCCGTCTCGGCCGAATTCCCGCTGATCGTCGAGTTGGAGATCGTCGTGGTCCCCGCCGTGCTGAAGACCCCGCCGCCCCCCGTCGCCAGGTTGTCCCGGATCGTGGTCCGAAAGATTTGTATTGATGAATTTATATAATTGCTCATACCTCCGCCAGTCGTCCCGGCCGTATTCAGAGCGATGGTGGATTCCTCGATCAGCGCCGAGCCGCCGCTGAAGATCCCGCCCCCCATCATCTCGGCGGAATTCCCCCGGACCTGGCAGCGCAGGACCGTCAGCGCGTCCATGTTCGAGATCCCGCCCCCATGCCGCGCCGCGTTGCCTTGGATCGTCGAGTCACTGATGACCAGCGTGCCGCGGTTGAAGATCCCGCCTCCATCCGCCCCCGGGGCACCGTTGTCACGGATCGTCATGTGGTCCAGGGTGAGGGACCCGCTGTTGGAGATCCCGGCGCCCGAACCCGAGCGGCCGCCGACGAGCGTCAGTCCCGTGAGCGTGGCGGTGGTCCCCTCGTCCACCCGGATCACCCGGCTCTCGCCCCTCGCGTCGATTGTGATCCGCCCATCGCCCCGAATCGTGATTCGCCCCGAGGGATCGGCGAGGACCAGTTCGACCGACCCCGAGAGATGGATCAGGCCGCCGAGGTTCTCCGCGAACGTCACCGTGTCATCGCCGGGCGAGGCGGCGGCATAGGCGATGGCCTCGCGGAGGCTGGTTCGGAAGTCGGACGGACTGACATAGTCGTACGCCGTGTCGACGACGAGGCTCCCCGGCTCCACCTGCGACTCGAAGGCGCCGACGTCGGGCGCGGCGCCCCGGGGCCTGGGCTCGCCCCGCTGGTCGGTGTCGAGCCCGGCGACGGCCACGCCGGCGTCGATGGCCGGGCTCCCCGCCAGCAAGGCGTGGGTCCGTGTCGGCCCGCCGTTGTCGGCCAGGGGGCCGAGCATCGGGTCGGCGACGATCCGGTCGGTCGGATCGAGGGGGATCGTCGGCGCGTCGGAGAACAGGTTGTGGCCCCTCGAAGTGAACGTGGCATCGGTGCCGACGTCGAGGTTCGCCCCGCCCCGGCCATCGAAGAGGCTGTTGACGACCTCGATCTTGCCGGCGGGCGTGATGGTGCTGAGGTTCGGGCCTGACTCGGCCGCATTGCCCGCGATCGTGGACGACATGACGACCATCGTCCCACGGTTGTCGATTCCGCCGCCGCGGAAGTACGCCGAGTTTCCGCTGACGGTCGAGTTGATGACGTTCAGCGTTCCGGCGTTGTAAAGTCCTCCGCCTCCGCCGTTTTGGCAATCGTTGGCGTCGACGGTCGATTCGATCAAGGTCGTCGTGCCGGTGACAAGCAACGCGCCGCCGTCGCCCGGGAAGGCACGGTTGCGGGAAAACGTGGATTTCGTCACGATGAGCTGACCGCGATCGTAGATCGCGCCGCCGTTGTTGGAGCGGTTCGCCTCGAAGGTGGACGCGTCGACAGTGAGTGGCGCGTCGGTGAGGATCGCGCCGCCCCTGGCTAAGAAGGTGGCCTGGTTCTCGCGGAACGTGGACCGAGTCACCGTGGCCGTCCCCGCCGCGTGATCGATCGCGCCGCCCCCGCCAGGACCGCCGCCGATCGAGTTGCGGAGAAAGGTCGAGTCGGAGACGCTCATGTCCCCGCGATTGAGGATCGCGCCGCCGACCCTGAAGCCGGTATTCTCCTGGAACGTAGTGGCGGCCACGTACATCTGGCCCGAGTTGGCGATCCCGCCGCCTCCGATAAAGTTCGTCGTGTTGCGGAGGAAGGTCGAGCCCGAGACGACGAGCGTGCCTCGGTTGTCGACGCCGCCGCCGTCGCCGGAGTTGTTCGCCTCGAAGGTGACGCGTTCGAGGGCCAGCCGCCCGGTCGGCGAATTGGCGATGCCGCCGCCGCGACTGAGGCTTGGATGGGCGGTGTCGCTCGCGCCGACGTTCCGGACGAAGGCCGCGTCGCGGACGGTGAGCGTGCCGTCGTTGTAGAT
>JBFWRA010001065.1:0-2597 GCA_050249155.1 Isosphaeraceae bacterium
AGACCTTCGCCGCGTCGATCGCCGCGGCGACGACCTCCTGGCTGAGGACCCCTTTGCCGTAGACTTCGAGAATCACCGCGTCGACCTCGCGAACGGCGTCGGGGGTGGCGCGGGCGAGCCTCGCCCGAACCTCGGGGTCGGGAGCGCCCCGGCGCTCGCGGTCGACGCGCAGGAGCTGCTGGTTCTGGGCGATCAGCCGGGTCTTGACGGTGGTGTTCCGCTGGGGATCGGCGATCAGGTCGTCGGTGACACCGGGGTGGGAAGCGAGCAAGTCCCGAAGCTCCCTCGCGCCGACGTCGTCACCGACGAGGCCCACCATCCGGACCTTCGAGCCCAGTTCGACGACCTTCATCGCGACGTTCGAGGCCCCGCCGGGAGCCTTGTACTCGTCCTGCACGTCGAGCACCTGGATCGGCGCCTCGGGGCTGAGGCGCTCGACTTTCCCGGTGATGTAGTGGTCGAGCATCACGTCGCCGATCACCGCGACCTGGCGGGGGCGTAACGCCCCGATCAACCCTTCCAGTCTCGCGCTCACGCCGCTCATCGCCGGTCCACCTCACGGGAGTCGCTCAAGGATGGGAAAAGGTCGCGAACCGATTCCAGCTGGGAGCCGGAAACCCTTCGAAGTCCGCGGACGCGCATCGAACCCACCGAGCCTGGAAAAAGGGGAACCCGCCCTGGAGATCGGCGGGACGCGCGGGTTGAATCTCCTTCAACCTCGGCGTTTCAAATGCGGTCCACAGCCGATCACGAGTTCGATTCCATCAGGAGTCGCACTCCCTCTTCGAGCGTCGTGAACGGGCGGTCGAAGCCAGCCTCGCGGAGCCTGGTGATATCGGACTGCGTGAAGCTCTGGTACTTGGCCTTGAGCGATTCCGGCATCGGAACGTAACGGATCTCCCCACGCCCCAGTCTGGCGATGATCGCGCGGGCGATCTCGTTGAAGCTTCGGCTGACCCCGGTGCCCACGTTGAAGATGCCGACTCTGGTGGGTCCCTCGGCGAAGTGCAAGTTGACCGCCACGGCGTCTCCGACGAAAACGAAGTCGCGCCGCTGTTCGCCGTCGGCGTAGCCGTCGGTCCCCTCGAAGAGCCTGGCCTCGTCGTTGGCTTCGAGCTGGCGCAGGAGTTGCCAGACCATCGACGCCATTCGGCCCTATTGCCCCTCCCGAGGTCCATAGACGTTGAAGTAGCGCAGCCCGACCACCGTGGAGGACGGCGCGGGAAGCCGGCGAACGTACTGGTCGAAGAGAAGCTTGGAATACGCGTAAACGTTCAAGGGGTTCTCGAACTCCGGGGTCTCGGCGCAGTGGCGGGAGGCCCCGTACACCGAGGCGCTGGAGGCGTAGACGAACGGAGCCCGGCGATCCATCGCCCAGTGAAGAAGTTCCTTGGAGAACGTATAATTATTATCGAGCATGTAACGCCCGTCCGACTCGGTCGTGTCGGCGCAGGCTCCCTGGTGAAGGACGACCGTCGGGGTCACTCCAGGCGCGCCCTTGCGGAGGAATTCACGAAACTCGGCCCGATCCATGTAGTCGGCGATCCGGCAGTCACGAAGGTTGAGAAACTTGTCGCCCTGACTGAGGTCGTCGACCGCGAGGATTTCATCGATCCCTCGGGCGTTGAGGCCCTTGACGAGGTTGCTCCCGACGAAACCCGCTGCGCCCGTCACGATACGCATGGTGAGAGTGACCCTGGATGACTGACGTTGAGAAAGTCGGTTCAGTGCGGAAAAACCGGGCCCGTCTCGGCGGTCTCCTCGGTATGCCGCCCGTTGAGCCCGACGTCGCGGGGGAAGGACGCGGCGAGGGCCCTTGACGAAACCCGGGCACCCGTGTTCCTGGCGTGCTTGAAGACGTCGCGTGACGGCCACCAGTGCGACCGGCCACGCTCCTTCCAGCCGATCCGCAAGGTCGTCGCCCGCGCGAGCAATAGACCACAGCACAGGTAAAAAAGAAAGAGGTGTCGACCCACGAAGCCCATGTGGTTGATCGCGTGGTAAGGCTTCGCGAACAGCCAGAGCAACCCTAGACCCAGCGCCAGGGCCACTCCCAGGACCTGCGCGTTACTCGGCGCGAAGTGGGCGTCGACCCGGAACCGACGGCTGAACGTGCCGGATGTCCGCGACATCAGGCAGGCGACGATCGTCAGGCCAAACACCACGAGGGAGGCCGGGCTGAACAGATGCGTCCACCTGAAGTAGACCACGACCATCTGGCTCAGACCGTACGCCAGCAAGGCCGGACGACTCAGTCCGTCCAGTTCCGTGCCTTCCAGGCCGTATTTCTTCGAGGCCCGCGACGCGTACTCCTCAAACGCACCCGTCAGACCGCCGGCGTAAACCACGGTCTGCAGGAAGTGGAGAACGTGCGCCAGCGTGAAGCCCAACCCCGTCGCGACCACGAGCGCCAACAAGGATCGGACCGAGGGCCGGGACCCTGCCGGAGAAACCATCAACGCGATGGGCGGCGCGGCGAACGTCACCAGAAAGCAATGGTCGAACGAAAGCCACCCCTGGAGGAAACCGATCAGGAACATCGACGCGGGCCAGCCCGGCCCGATCGGCCCGGGCCGGCTGAAAAGCATCAAAAGCAA
>JBFWRA010001066.1:0-2596 GCA_050249155.1 Isosphaeraceae bacterium
AACCTCACAATTCCCTCGATTTGACGGACCATCCAGGGGTCCGTGCCGATACTGAGGATCTTCCTGGTTCCGTCCGGCATCGGTTCGGTCCGGAACCCCGCAGCGGCCTCCTCGGTCATCACCTGGAGGAGGATTCGCTTCGAGGACGCGATCGGCTGGTCGTCGAGGCTGACCGCGACGACGTGCATCTGGTCGAGCGGGGACTCGACCACCATTTGCTGAAGGAGCACCGACCCGATGTCCCGGAGGTCGCCGCTATACCCCTGGGCCATTGGCGCGTCGATCGCCAGGAGTCCCTTCCCATAATCCAGGCGAACCTGGCCGTGAGTGCTCGTCACCGTCTTCGCGGTTCGGTTGATGAACGGGCGTAGATCTTTCAACCGGTTTGGTCCGCCGTTCTCCTGGAACCGGACGTTCGTTCGACCCGCGTAGTGGATCAACGGATCGATGACCTGGCCGGCCCTCGGGGGTTGTCCGGCGGGAGGTACGTCCTTGAGTCTCAGCTCGTCCAGCGCGGCGTCCTGGGGCAGGGGGGTCCCCTGAAGGTCGAACAGCGCCGAGGGACGCAAGTTGATCTCGGCCAGGACGTCCCCCTCGTCGATCAACCCCTTGCGGAAGATCAGGGCGGCGGCGGGAAACTGACCGAGCATGGCGGGAGACGACAGGGTCCACGGTTGCATATAATAATTTGGCTTGACCGCCCAGTTCGCCCCGTCGAATGCGAAGTGGACGACGGCGTCGGTTCCTTGCAGCGCGCCGTAGGCCGCGTAATACAAGGGCGCCTCGGAGCGGTAGCGGTTGGGACGATTCCAGGTGGTTTCCGAGATCATCGACGGCTTGCCTTCATAGGTGACGTCGATCGCCGGATGAGCGAACAGCCTGGGTCCTCCGGGGGCCTCGGCCTCGAACCGCAGGGCGCTCCGGTCGGAGAACGTGTGGCCGTCGCGGATCGACCAGGCGGCCTGGTCTCCCTTGTGATTGCTGCCGAAGTAACCGTGCCGATCGATGAAGTCGGTCACGGTATACGTGTATTTCTCGATCGGCCCCAGGATCTCGGCGTTGGCGGTGGTCCAGTTCGACGCGGTGACGACCCCCTTGAATCCGAGGAGTTTGAGGAATCGGTACGTGTCTCGATAAAAATCGCGCTGAGTCTCGGCCAGGAACTGGGCGTTGTCCTTGTCGCGGGGGGTCTTCTCGTTGGCCATGTTCCAGAGGGGCCGCATCGCCAGCCTTCCCGCGGCGGGCCGATCGCGATCGAGCCGCATTCCATTCCAGCGTCTCACCGCCACGTCCACCGAGCCGTAGCGCCGCTTGATCCAATCATGGAAGCGGCTTTCGATGATCCTCAGTTGAGGGTCGGGGATGCTCGCGGGGTCGAACGTCCAGAAAAAGAAGGAGTCCTCGTTCTGGATCTCCACGCCGAGGACGGCGGGGTCGTCGATCAACCGATTTCCGGACGTTGGGTGCGGAGTCGTGAGAAGGGCCTTCCACCATCCCCGGTAGACCTCCTGAAAGTCCTTGTTGAACATCAGGGCGGCGAAGGGGTGTTTCTGGCCGTCGTAGCCTTCCAGCCACTTCGTTCCGGGGGCCGGCTTCAGCCAGATCGGGAAGTAAATGGAGAAGTGAGTGTAAATTCCCTCGGCCTTCATCGCCGCGACCACGTCGATCGCCTGGGTGACGGCCTCGGGGTCGAAGTCGCCAAGTTCGTTGGTATACGCATGGTGGACCCGAACGAGATTGACCCCCCGCTTGGCGAGCAGCCGGGCCTCGCGGCGAAGCGACTCGGGGTCCTTGCCGGCGGGACCGTTGACCGCCCAGAACCGGACCGGCTGACCGCTGTCGGCGTGAACGAATCGTCCTTCCCTGGCGGCGATAAATCCGCCGTCGCCGGCCTGGTTCTCGTTGAGGGACCGCAGGTCGATCGGGTTTCCGGAGGAATACGGGTCCGACCCCGGGTCGAACGCGAACCAGCCGCGGTTCTGGGCCTCCAGCTTCTTCTTGGCGAACGCGACCTGGTCGGGTCGCAGCGCACCCTTCGGCGTGAAGGGCTCGTCGCTGAACACGAAGCAATCGAGATATCCGTGATTGTTGTTTTCGCTGTGGAACCGGAATCGAACGACGTTCGCCCCTTTTTTCAAGGGGACGCCCCCGACCTTGACCCAGGCGAGGAACCGGAGGTCGGGCTTGCCGTCCTCCGCGACGTTGGCGCTCTGCCTGGGGTCCTTGTCGAGGTCGATCTCGGTCCAGGGGGCGTCGTTGAGCTTGTACGAGAGCCTGGCCTGAAGGGTGTTCGCCCGGACCCAGAACTCGTAGTCACCCGCGGTCGGCGCGAGCACGCGATAGGACGCCTCGCCGGCGAAGTTGGCGTGCCAGTTGGAGAGGAAGTCGCCACCGGAAAGCGCGTCGCGTTTGACCTTGTCGTACCAGTAGGGGTGCCGATGGACCCGCGAGGCGAACGGTTTCTCCCCCTCGACCCAGATCCAGGCCCCTCGCGAGGGTTGCGGCGAACAAGCCCCGAGAAAAGCCATGAAACCCGCCAGCAGGGTCGTCAGCGCCTGTCTGACGTGTCGTTTCGACGGGCTTCCCGGAAGTGGAC
>JBFWRA010001067.1:0-2595 GCA_050249155.1 Isosphaeraceae bacterium
ATCACGAGACGCTCACGACCGAGGTGCTGGCGGGAGCCTCGGCCTGGACCTCCGGGGACACGAGCACCGCCCGCAACCGGCTCCGCGCGGCGTTCGAGTCGCTCAGCCAGGCGAGGGAGCGCTTCTACCCGGTCGACGCGTACGTCATCGATCTTTGCTTGCTCGATCCGGCGATGCCCGGCGGGGTGCTTCGAGGTCCACTGGAAGCCAGGATGCCCGTCACGTTCCTCGCCCCGGCGAAGGCGATCGAAGCCCAGAGCGGTCTCGACCCCGAATCCCTCGGCAGGCTTCGCGAGGCGATCACCGAGGGCTGGGCCGACGTCGTCGGCGGGGCCTACGCCGAGACCGACGAACCGCTTCGGCCGCTCGAATCAATCCTCTGGCAATATCGCCACGGTTCCGAGACCTACCGCGCCCATCTCGACGGGCGGAACGTCGAGACCGTCGCCCGACGCCGGTTCGCGCTTTACCCGATGCTGCCTCAGATTGGTCGGCGATTCGGGTTCCGGTTCGCCGTCCACATGGGTTTCGACGCCGGCCGGTTCCCCGTCCGTCCCGAGGCGAAACGGCTCTGGGAGAGCCCCGAGCATTCCAACCTGGAGGCGCTGACCCGCCCCCCGCTGGCGGCCGATCGAGCGGACTCGGCGTTGCGACTACCCTGGCGGCTGGCCCTCTCGATGCGGGACGACCACGTCGCCACGCTTCCGCTGGTCCGCTGGCCGAGCCCCGTGGCGGAGTGGTTCCTCGACCTTCAGCGGATCAACGGATACTCGCCCGTCCTCGCCCGGATGGTCACACTCAACGACTACTTCCACCTGACCGACCGCCCCTTTGAACTGTTCGGGCCGGAGCCAGACGCCTACGTCACCCCGTACCTGTCGCAGGCGGTCGCCCGCAAGGAGGATCAGCCGGTCTCCCGGCGCGCCGAGCACGCCAGGCTTCGGGCCAGGCTGGACGCCCTGACCGCGCTCCGGGCGACCGCGGAGGCCCTCGGCTCCGACTCCCTGGGCCCGGAGGAGCTTCTGGCTCTGGAACTGGCCCTGGAAACCGACGACCTGGACCACGCCCGAGACGAGTTGGATCGGCTGGAACCCCGAAGCGCCGCGGAACTCGCCCGCAAGTTGCTGGGCGAAAGGACCAACGGGAGGCCAGGGTTCCTCGTCATCAACCCGACGGGGATCGCGCGCAGGGCCGCCGTGCCGCTTCCGGAGGCCGCCGCCGATCTTCGCCCCGAGGAACCGCTCCGCGCCGCTCAGTTCACCGAGGAAGGGGTCCTGGCGGTCGTGCAACTCCCCGCGTTTGGGTTCGCCTGGGTGCCCCGGGACACGAACTTCGAGGCCAACCCCGCCCCGCTCGGATCGCTCTCGGTCCGCGACAAGGTGCTCCGGAACGAGTCGATCACCGTCGAGATCGACTCGGCGTCCGGGGGGGTCCGTGGCGTCAAGGCTCCCGGCGAGGAGACCGCCCGGCTTGGCCAGCAACTGGTCATCGCCGGATTGGGCGGTCCGAGCAAGATGGCCTGCGACTCCTACGAGGTCGAGTACGCCGGACCCGCCCTGGCGCAGGCGGTGGCCAAAGGGAAAATCCTCGGCCCCGACGGGACTCCCCTGGTCTCGTTCCGCCAGCGCTATCGGCTCTGGACCGGCAGGCCCTTGCTGGAGATCCAGGTGAGCCTCGTCGTACTCGATCCCGCCTGGTTCGCCGGGCTGGCCGATGCCGATCCCTGGGCTCGTCACCTGGCCTGCCGATGGGCCTGGCCCGACCCGAACTCGATGATCCGCAGGACGGCCCTGCTTTTCCCCTTCGAGACCGAGGCCGAACGCCCGGAGACGCCCGACGCCATCGACGTCTCGACGCGCCGCCAGCGCACCGCGCTGCTCTTTGGCGGCCTGGCCCACCATCGCAAGCACGGTCCGAGAATGCTCGACACGATCCTGCTGGCCGGTCGCGAGCGGGCCAGGGAGTTTCACCTGGGCGTCGCGCTCGATCTGGAGCACCCCTTCCACGCCGCGACGGACCTGATCGCCCCGGCGTACGTGGTGCCGACCACGGCGGGCCCCCCGAAGGCCGGTCCCAAAGGCTGGCTCTACCTGCTCGACGCCCCGTCCGTCGCGGTGACGCGGGTCGAGTCGCTGCCCCCGGTGGAGGACGGCAACGGCTGGGGCCTGGCGTTCCATCTGCTGGAGACCGGTGGCCAGGCGGTCCGTGCCCGACTGCGGTTGTTCCGTCCTCCGACCTGGGCGCGTCTGGTCGATTTCCAGCAGTCGGTCATCGTCGATCTACCCATCGAGGAGGACGCCGTGAGGATCGACCTGACCCCCCACGAACTGGCGAGGATCGAGGTCACCCTGGGATAGTGGAGGTCCGCGGTGGCGGACCCCGACGCGTCGAACGCTGGCGAACCTCAACGGGTGCCGTCGGTCTTTCCGGCGGCGACCCAGTCGATCCCCTGGAGGACCAGCTTCAAGAGGTTCGGGTCGCGGAACGGGTCGTCCTTCCCGGGCCCGAACACGCGATTGCCCAACGGGGTGTGGAAGACACGCCCCTGGCCGTAGGTCCGGGTCCAGGCGACCGGCCAGGTGCCGCCGACGTGCT
>JBFWRA010001068.1:0-2566 GCA_050249155.1 Isosphaeraceae bacterium
CGAAGCCATGACCGATCCCCCGATCCGGGCGACCTTCAAGCGGCACGAGCGGATCAACGATCCGAAGGACTTCCAGCGGGCCTTCGCCCGAAAGCGGTCGGCGTCAGACACCTGGATGGTCGTCCATGGCGCGGAGAACGGCCTCGACCACCCCAGGCTGGGGATCTCCATCTCTCGTAAGAAGTTCCGCAAGGCCACGGCCAGGAACCGGGTCAAGCGGCTGATCCGTGAGGCGTTTCGTCTGCGCAAGGCGGAATTGCCCCAGGGGCTCGACCTGATCGTCGTGCCGCGGGGAGCGACGCTGACGTTCGCGCAGGCCCAGGACTCGCTCCGAACCCTGGCCAGGGCCGTCGAACGCCGCATCGGCCCGAGAAAAGTCCAGGCGACCCCGTGAGCCTCTGGCGCGCCGTGATCTCCTGGCCATCACGCGCGACGGTCGCCCTGCTCCTGGGATTGATCCGGCTCTACCAGAGGACGCTCAGTCCCCTCCTGGGCCCGACCTGCCGCTTCGCGCCGAGTTGCAGCCAGTACATGGCGGCCGCGTTGATCAAGTATGGGCTGATCCGCGGAGTCGGCAAGGGTCTGGGGAGGTTGCTCCGCTGCCACCCCTGGAACCCCGGGGGGTACGACCCCCCTTGACGCGAGGGCCGATTCAGACCGACCTCAGCGCCTGGGCGAAGTCGTCCCAGAGGTCTTCCACGTTCTCCAGTCCGATGGAGAGTCGGACGAGCCCCGGGGTGATCCCCCTCCGCTCCCGCTCCTCGGGGGACTGCCCGCGATGGCTCGTGGTGGTCGGGTGGCTCAGCGTCGTGGCCGTGTCGCCGAAGCTGGGCGCGAACGGAACGTGTCGCAACGCCCGGATCAGGGCGTCGGCCTGTTCCCCGCCGCCCAGGTCGATCGTCATGATCGTGCCAAAACCGCCGACGAGCGTTCGCCTCGCGCGCTCGTGGTCGGGATGGCTGGCCAGCCCCGGGTAGTGGACGGCCCGCACCTTCGGACTTCCCGCCAGACGCTCCGCCAGTTCCAGGGCGTTGGCGCAGGCACGTTCGGAACGCAGCGCCAGGGTCGCGACGCCCCGGAGCGCCAGCCAGCTTTCAAAGGGATTCCCATTGAGCCCGAACGTCGAGGAGACGGCCGCCGCCCGTTCGACGATCGGTTGACGCCCCGCGATCAGCCCGAGCAACAGATCGCTATGCCCCCCCATCAGTTTCGTCAACGAGTGAGTCACCGCGTCGGCCCCCATCGCCAGGGGTCGACACAGGAGCGGAGCCATCGTGTGGTCGATGATCAACGCGGCTCCTTGACCCGCCCGTTGAATCACCTCGGCCAGCCCCTCGATCGCGGCGAGCCGGACCAGGGGATTGGAGAGGGTCTCGGCGAAAACGACCCGGGTGCGAGGCGTCAACGCCATCTGGAGGGTCTCTGGGCGCGTGGCGTCGAACGATCGGGAGCCGATTCCGAATCGGGAAAGTTCTCGGCCGACCAGCAGCGACGTCTTGCCGTAGAGCTCCTCGGAAAGAGCCACGTCGTCCCCCTGGCCGAGCAAGCCCAGCAAGAGCGCGGACTCGGCCGCCATACCCGAGGCGCAGACCAGGGCCGCCTCCGCTCCTTCGAGGGCGGCCACCTTGGCTTCGAGTTGCCTGGCGTTGGGGTGACCGTCCCTTGAATAAATGAAGCCGGCGGCCTCGCCCTGGTAGAGCGCTTCAATCTGAGTCAGGTCCGAGACCTGGTAAACCGAGCTCAGTTGAATCGGCGGGGCGATTGGCTGAGTCTGGGAGGGAGGAGGCTGGGCTCCACGAGCGCAGGTGGTGTCGTGGTGGGAGGGGTTCTCTGAAGAGGACATTCCTGCGAACTCTTCGATGAGGGGCGGTGGTTCGGACCCGCGGGTCGGCTCGGTCGATCGGAATCACGAGACGCCGGCGTGCCCGCCGGCCTTGCGGTGGAACCTCGCGGCTTGACCAAGGGAGACCACCATTTCGCCCAGAGCCATGAGTGTCTTGCGGGGGTTTTTCGCCTCGCGAGATTCCGACTCCGCGCGGCGGAAGGCCGCGAACGCGGTCCAATCGATCGGCCAGGCGTGATCGATGGCGTGTTGCTGGGCCTTGCGGGTCAGGTCGGCGAGGCGTTCCAGCAAATCGTCATCGATGGGGCAAGCGGCGGTGCGGTAGGGATGGTCTTCCACGGTCGCCGCGGTCTCACGCTGTCGGCGGCCGGGCAAGAGCCTGGAGAGCCACCCCTTGCCGGCCTTGCCATCGACCTCGCTCGCAACCCTCGGCGGAATCGGCAGGTCGTCGGCCGTCGCGGGCTCGATCCAGTCTCCCAGTCTCAGAATCATGACGGTGATGTTGTCGAACCCGCCGCGAAGATTCGCGAGATTCAGCAGGTACCGACAGGAATCCTTCGGGTGGAAGTTCTCGGCGAAGGCCCCGAGTTCGGGGTCGGACACTGGGCCGGAGAGGCCGTCGGAACAGAGCAAATAGACGTCCTCACTCTGGACGGCCAGCGGCCCCTCGATATCGACCTCGACGTTCGGGTCGGGTCCGAGGCTTCGCGTGATGACGTTCTT
>JBFWRA010001069.1:0-2590 GCA_050249155.1 Isosphaeraceae bacterium
TGAACGATGGCCGGGGCCTGCTCGATCATCTTGGTCGCCGACTCGCCCAGAAGCAGCTCCTCGGTGATGCCGAATCGCTTCACCGCGGTCTCGGCCTGGTCGTCGGTGATCCCCAGCTTGGTCAGTTCGGCGTAGTACCGAGACTGCCTCTGGTAAAGCTCGAGCTTCGCGTCCACCGAGTCGAGTTCGACGAGGGGCTCGCCCGGACGCACGTGGTCTCCCATGTCGTGGAAAACCTTGGCGACCTTCCCCCCTCGCTTGGCGCCAATGGTGACCTGTTCCCATCCTTTGAGCGTGCCGACGACCTCGACGGTCCGCTCGACCTGGCGAGACTCGACGGGCTGGACCGTCACCGGCACGACGCGTTCCTCGGTACTGGCCCTGGCGGTCGACTCGACCGACCCCTCCGAGCATCCCGAGAACCCCGCCGCGGCGACCGACAGGCCCACGGCCCCCAGAAGCCCGCCGATCGCTTTTCGGCCCCCAACTCGTATCAACATGACTTCCCCCGGGTTCCGGTCGGGCCGCGCTGGGCGGCGAATCCTTGAAGCACGTCGTTCACCAATCGCCGAGCGAGGTCGGGTCCGTGCTCCCCGTTCTTGTACAAAAAATCCATGGATGCGATCACGATCATCCCTCGGCAGGCCCGACAGCAGTCGTCGACCCGTTCCGGATCGATCCGCCCCTCCCTCGCCAGCCGAAGGACCGCGCGATTGAGACGATCGGTCAACTCGGCGCTCAGCCGACCGAGTTCCGAGGCCAGTCCCGAGCCCAGCGGCCCGAAGAACAACGCGAACACGAAGCGGGCGCGGTCCGGGTCGTCGCGCGAGAACTTGAAATGCGCCTCGAACACCCGCTCCAACGCCGTGACGGGGTCGCCAGGCGCATCCAGCATACCCTGAATCTCGGCGATCAATTCGGTCAAGGGGCGCGTCACCAGCGCCTGCGCGAGCCCCTCCTTGCTGCCGAAGTGATAATAGAGCGTGGGCTTGGCGACTCCCGCCGCCTCGACGATCGTTCGAACCGACGTCGCGTCATAACCCCGCGCCGCGAAAAGCTGGGCGGCCACCCGCGCGATATGACGCGCCGAGTCGTTGGAACCGGGACTCTCCGCCGTCGTGATCGACGCCACTCGTCCACACCTCGAACCCAAGGGGGCATTCCTCGACGACGGCTCTCCCAAGGGTTGAGAGTGAGCGTGTCGCCCCGACGACCCATCACGGACGCGGACCGTGCGGGAATCGCTCTATACCGAACGGTAGGTATAACACGGTGGACGTGTCCGCGACAAGGTGGGAGTCCTGGTTTGGTGAGGTCGCTCAGTCGGAGTCGAGGGGTTGCTGGGCGTGGAGCTTGAGGTAACTCTCGTAGCGCGAGGCGTGGATCCATCCCCAGTGGACGGCGTCCTTGACCGCGCAGGAGTGCTCGTGGGTGTGGGAGCAGTCGGGGAATTTGCAAAGCGGGAGGTAGGGTCGAAACTCGATGAAATGGCCGGACAGCTCGGAAGGCACGACGCCCCAGAGTTCGAACTGTCGGAGGCCCGGGGTGTCGACGACGTAGCCGCCCCCCTCCAGCCGGATCAGCTCCGCGGTCGTGGTGGTGTGTTTGCCCTTGAAGGTCCAGTCGGAGACCTCGCGGACGCGAAGATTCAAGCCGGGTTGGATGGCGTTCAGGAGCGAGCTCTTGCCGACGCCCGACTGCCCGGAGAACGCGGTGACCCCTTCCGAGACGATCGCTCGGAGCCGATCGACCCCTCGGCCGTCGGCGGCCGAGGTCAAGAGCGTTTCATAACCGAGTTGGGTGTAGAGTCCGACCACCCATTGATAGGCGGCGGGGTCGATGAGGTCGGACTTGTTCAGAAGGATCACAGGGCGCACGCCGCCGATCTCGGCGGAGATGAGGTAGCGGTCGATCAGGGGGAGCTTGAGCCCCGGTTCCTCCAGCCCCGAGACGATCAGAATCTGGTCGACGTTGCTGACGATGACGTGTTTGTGGCGTCGATAGCCCCGGGCGATCACCCCGACGCGTGACTCGACCTTCTCGATGAGTCCCTCGTTTCCGGATGAGCCGCTGGGCCGGAACCAGACGCGGTCCCCGACGGTCACCACGTTCCGGGAGTCGATGGCCAGGGTTTTCAGGACCCTCCGGACGTTGCAAGGGAATTCCTGGCCGTCCTCCGTGGCCACGATCGAGATCAGGCCGTGGACCCGGACGACCCTCCCGGTCAGGCAGGAGTCCAGATCTACCGAGCGCAGAGCGGAGGCCTCGGCCCCTTCGGCGGCGACGGCCGCCTCGGTGCCTGGGGCGTTCGCGTCGGTCACGATCGTCCGGTGCCTGGAGAGATCCCCTTTGGCCCTGACTCGCTCGGCGGCGGTCGGGTCGGGTCCGCTCAGTTCGTTGGAGTGGAACCGCTGGGTGAGGTCGTTGGCTCGCGTCCGCTTCTGGCGGTTTTTCTTGAACGCGACCCGGACCTTTTTTTTCTTCGACACGGCCCGGTCCCCGTCCCCTGGTCGGCCGTCGCGGGGCCGGTCGTCGGCCCCGCGATCCCACGAACGTCAAGGTTAGGGACCAGACCCAACGGACGTCAACG
>JBFWRA010001070.1:0-2589 GCA_050249155.1 Isosphaeraceae bacterium
CCCGTCATCGAGGTGACGAAGAGGCCGACCACGCTGAAGAACCTGGCGAAACCCGGGTCGCCCGCCATGTAACCCATCGCGAAGACCGCGACGAGGGTGGAGACGAACGTGACCATCGAGAGCATCACGGTCGTGAGTCCGTCCACTCGGAACTCGACGGGCACCTTGAGTCCACCCGCCTCGATCCAGGGACAGACCAGCGTTTTCGCCTCGGGCCCCGCGGAGAGTAGAAGACCGATCGACACCACGAACGCGGTCCCGATTCCGACGACCACGGGCAGGGCGCTTCGTTCCCCCAGCCGTCGGGCGAACAGGGCCGTGATCAACGCTCCGACGAGCGGGAGGATCGGGACGAGCCAGGCGTTGCGGATCAGGAAGTCAGCCACCGATGGTCTCCACGTTGCTCGGTCGTCGTCGTCGCCAGGTGGGAACGCGATGCGGGTCTGCGGGTGCGGGTCTCGGGTCGGTCGATCATCTTAGCGTCGGCGGACCGTCCAGGGCTCTCGGGGATGGGACGGCTCGACCCCAGCGGGGGTGAGCTGGGGGTAGGTCTCGGGACCGTCGACCGCCTCGAACGGTTCGGCCTCGACGTTGGGATCTTCCGCGAGCCTGGCGCCGGGTTCCCGGATGCCCTGCCAGAGCGTCACGTCCAGCGAGGACTTTCGATGGTACAGAACCAGGATGAGGGCCAGGGCCAGCGACGCCTCGCAGGCGGCGACCGTCAGGATCACGATGGTGAAGACCTGCCCGGTCCAGTTGCCGTGATATCGACCGAACCCGACCAGGGTCAGCGCCACGCCCTGGAGCATCAATTCCGCGGACAGGAACATGACGATAAGATTACGCCTGCTCAGGAACCCAAGCATTCCGATCACGAAGAGCGCCGCCCCGATTTGGAGGTAGCTCAGTAGGATTTCATAGGTGAAGACGGTGTTCGGCATGACCATCGCTTTCTGGCCGAGGATCGACTGATCGAAAAGGGCGCGCCTTGTGAGCGCCGGATGTCACGCGGGGGCGGAGTCGGAGGTCGCGGGGCGTTCGTTCGGTCTGACCGGCCGCCTGGGGGCGGCGATCGTCAGCGCTCCGATGAGTGCGACGAACAGAAGCGTGCTGGCCAGTTCGACCGCCAAGCTATGGTCGGTGAAGAGGGTTTCCCCCAACCCCGCCACGTGAGGTTTGGGCGACCCCGAGGAACTGTACAGGCTCCCCGTCGCCGGAAGCGCGCGATCGACGATCGCCGCGACTCGTTCCCTGTGCGGTAGGAGCGCGTCCTTCGTGAGTTCGGTTCCCCTGGTGAGGCTCGGCGTGGAATCTTCTCGGCCCACGACGCCCACCAGGCACCAGAGGACGCCCAGAAAGATCACGAAACAGGTCCAGGTCGCGACGAACGGCGAGCGAGCCGCCCGGTCGTAGGCCGTCCGGCCTTCCATCTGGGCCAACATGATCACGAACAAGAACGTGACGATGATCGCGCCGGCGTAAACGATCACCGTGCCCGCGGCGAGGAACTGCGCCCCGGCCAGCAGGAACAAGCCCGAGGTGGCCAGCACGACCAGCGCGAACCAAAGCGCGGTGTGGATCGGGTCGCGCGCGGTGATCATGAGAACGCCGCCGGCGATCGCCGCGAGCCCGAACGCGTGGAAAAAGAACCCTTCCAGCCAGGGCCCCGGCGCGGTCCAGTTCATGGCGAACAGGATCAGCGCGAGGCCGCCCAGGCCAAGCCCGACCGCGTAAACCCGGGCCGGCTTGCGCGTGCCGTGCTTGTGGGGGAGCGCCAGGAAGGTTCCCGACGCGCCCAGCAGGACGACGAGGACTGCCAGCGTCAATTCGCGATTCACGAGAGGCTCCGGCGAGGTCGCGGCGTTCAGGTCAGGGGGTCAGGGGCGGCAGCGCCTGGGTGGCCGGCGCGGGGGCGTCGGGCCCAGGCGGCTTGCCGAACCTCATCGGCTCGGCATCTTTCGTAAGGTCGAACACCGAGAGAAGTTTCGTTTTATCGAAGATCATCTGTTCGCGAGAGAGGCCTGTCAAGTCATACAAACCGGTCAGCTCGATCGCCTCGACAGGGCAGGCTTCCTCGCACATTCCACAATAAATGCAGCGCAGTTCGTCGATGACGAAGCTCTCGGGATACTTCTCCCGGTCAACCCACGACTCCGGCGCGGTGGCGCCGACGATGTCGATGCAGTGGGCGGGGCAGGCCGTCGCGCAGAGCATGCAGGCCACGCATTTCACCCGCCCTTCCTCGTCCTTGTTCAGGCGATGGACGCCGCGATAGTTCGGGCTGGGAACGTGTTGCTCCTCGGGATACTGAACGGTGATCGCCTTTCCGGCGAAGGCCACGCCGGCCATGTGCCTGGCGGTCACGCCCAGTCCCGCGGCGATCTGGGGCAAGTACAATTTCTCGTGCCAGCGGAGCGTGGGCGGTTCCAGGCGCTTCAGGCTCGGGTGGTCGGGACGCATGATCAAGCACCTTGAGCGTTCGTGGAGCGGGAACGGTTCGAAGTCCGTCGATGATCAGCCTCGGATCGCCTGGACGACCACGGCCGTCGCGACGAGGTTGATCAGCCCGAGCGGGATCAATGACTTCCA
>JBFWRA010001071.1:0-2588 GCA_050249155.1 Isosphaeraceae bacterium
ACAACGACCCGACGATGGGTGATCCGCCTCCGCACCTCTACGCCGCCTCGTGTCGTTGGACCAGACGAGGGAAACGAACGCTTCTGGAAGCGTGGTCCCACGTTTTATCCCTGGAAAAACCGCTGCCGACGTTGCCGCTCTGGTTGCGCGCGGAACTCGTGGTCCCGCTCGATCTGGAACGGAGCTACGAGCAAGCCTGCGACGACTTGAGCATCGCGTGACTCGCGGCCTGGGGATTGCGAAAGAGAGGCGGGAGAGACAACGTCGCAGTCGGATATTTAATATACATATGGAAATGTTTCATGATAGCGAGCGTTTTCCCGCGCGGAACGCGCGGTGGGGCGGCGGTCGCGAGAGCGGTACGATCAGCGAGAACGATCGACGTCTCATGAAACGGAGGTTCATAAGACCTCCGGAGGACCGCGACGCCTTCGGTACAACTCCGCCGTTCATCATCGCTCGGCTTGAATCCGTCCCAATCGTACAGCGGTCGGTCGGAGAGTCGCCGTTCGCGGCGGATCTGGTCTCGGAACTCGTCGTTCTTTCCATCACGTCAGGCGCGAAGCGGCGTCCGCCCAGGACTATGAACGGCGCAGCGTCGATTTCCACGCCCTCGCGATCTGAACTCCCCGGTTCACTCCAGGATCGCCGGCGGGTCCACGGTCACCCCGGTCGCGACCGACGGCAGGTCGGCCGATTTCCTTCGAGGGCCGCCGAACTGAATGTTCAGACCGGCGACGATCGAGTCGACTTGCGAGTCGATCTTGGTCGAGGCTCCCGGCAACTGGGTGATCCCCCCCTCGATGGCGTTCCGAAAGCCGTGAACCCAGGCGACGGAGAGGGTGACGTCCTCGGTCACCTTGAACGACGAGCCCAGGGAGAGGGTGTGCGTGATGATCGCGGGGAGCTGGACGTTGAACAGGGTGACCGGGTCGGGGATCGGATCGGTGTTGAAGAGATAGCCGCCGCGGAGGGTCAGCCGATCGGTCAGGGCGTACTGGCCGCCGACCGCCACCGCGAAGACGCTGTTCCAGCCCAGGCCGCCATCCTTGACGGTCTGGCCGAACAACGCCGCGTTGGCGTAGTCGAAGTACCGCAGGTCGACGTCGATCAGGGCGCGTTCGATCCCCTTGTAGGCGACGCCCCACGAGTAGATCGCGGGGATCGTCCCCTGGATGCCGATCCGTCGGGGAGCCAGGTCGGGCGTCGACGCGTTGTAAGCCCAGCGTTCCTGCCAGATCGGACTCTTGTAGGAGAAGCCGAAATTCCAGTCGTCGTTCCACTCGAAGAGCAGACCGAGCTGAAATCCGCCTCCCCAGAAGGTTCGTGAGTTGGTCCCGTTGGGGAAGGTGGCGAGGCCGAAGGCGTCCTCGGGACCTGGAGCGAAGAAGGCCGGGCTGAAGCCCATCGTCATGCTGCTGATGACGGGTCCGCCGCCGACGGAGAGCCGGTCGGTCAGGCGAATCGACGCCGACGGGTTGATCGCCAGAAGCGAGGCGTTGGCCCAGATCGGACCGAAGCCGAAGGTGTCCGGAGGCCGCCTCGGGGTCAACAGCGGAGTCGAGAGGCTTCCCGCGAAATTGACGTTGCCCCCCACGAATCCAAAAATGCCGATCCCATAAGTCAACGGGGAATCTTCCGAGAGCCGAAACGCGGTCCCGACCGCGAGGTTCGGGATCACCCCGCTGTCGCTTCGGGAGACTCCGTAACGGTTCTCAGGGGGGAAGGGGCCGAGGGTCCCCGCGGGAAGGGTCGTGGTCAGGTGCGTGCTGGGAATCACCAGTTCGGATCCGAGCAGAAACTCGGAACGCTCCAGACCGCTGAGGTTGGCCGGGTTCCAGTAGGTTGAGCCGAAGTCGACCGGGGCGGCGGTCGAGGCCCCGGCCATGGCCCGGTTGATTGGCCCCGCGCCCGGAGCGATCAACCCCTGAGCCGTCGCCCGGGGAATCCCCCCGAGGACCATGAACGCGCCGAGGAAAAAGGCGACGTACCGCCACATGAACTCGCCCTCCGACCCGACCGCTTGACACGATTCTAGGGATTGAATCGGTCATCGGGGCGGAGAACTTGATTTTGGGGCGTTCGCTGGGTTCCACGGTATTCAGCCTGGCTCACCTTTGGAATCGCTTCGCGATCGGCCCAACAGGAAACGCTGGTAGGCGTCCATGGTCTCGATGAGCCTCGGAAGAGCGGCGAGGATCGAGAAGGCGCCGATGATGATCAGTCCGTGGCCGACCCGCGCGTGACGGTGATTCAGGTCGTCTCGAAACGTGCGAGCGGCCTCGGAGCAGCCGATCAGCAAAAGCGCCAGGCCCTTCACCAGGTTCGTGACGGGGCGGTCGACGAATCTCTGAATTCTCCGCGCGACCCTCTCGCCACGACTGGCCATCCCGAGCGCTCCTTCCGATCAGGGTCAGCGCCCGAAGTTGAGACCCGGGTCGGTCGCGGGCGCTCCCAGGGCCCGGAAGTTGAAGTGGTCGGCATCCCGCTGGCTCACCTGACCGGCCAGCGTCCCCGACTGACCGTCCTTCGCGTCGAGGCTCAGCACGCCGTTTTCGAGGGTCGAGGTTCCGCTGATCGACATCGGG
>JBFWRA010001072.1:0-2584 GCA_050249155.1 Isosphaeraceae bacterium
CAGTACCCCCAGCGCCACGGCGTACGTGCCGTAGCGGCTTCGAGTGACGCTAAGGGTCGCCATCACGAACGCCGTCCAGAGGAACAGCGTCGGGACCAGAGCCAGCCCCCAGACCAGCGCGAACGGCCGAAACGAGAACGGCACCTTGCCCTGGTAGGCGATCCAGGCCGCCCCCGCCAGAAGCTGGAAACCCAGCACCACCAGGCCCACCACGCTATTGGCCAGCGCCTTGCCCAGCAGGATGGAACCGGTCCGGATCGGCGTCGCCAAGCTGATCGCCGCGACCCTGGTGTGACGCTCCCGCCATAGCGACTCGACCGTGTAGAACAGCAGGAGCATGCAAAGCATCGTCGTCAGCGGGTTGAACGCCCGCACGGCGAAGGTGCCAGGGGTCGTCAGCAGCGGCGTGTCGAACGCCCCGACCGCGATGATATTCGGGCCCAGCGACTCGAGAACCAGGATCGGCACGAACAGGTAAAGCCCCGGGCTGGACCGCAGCTCGACCAGTTCAGCCTTCAGGACCGTCCAGGCCCCGGCGATCAATCCCGGTCTTCGGGAGTTCATCCCCAGTTCCCCGAGGGGAACCAGGGCCGGGGGAACGCGCTCCGACTCGACCTCGGCCGGGGCTTCCAGGCCTGACGTCGCCCGCCATCGGCGTTCGGCCCGCCAGGCCGCGCCTCGGAGGCTGGCGGCGAGGTGCCGACGGCTCAGGACCACCGCCCCCAGCCCCATTCCCAGAACGATCAGCCGGTTCGCGACGATCAGGCCGTCCAGCGGCACCCAGGCCGTGTTGTAATACGCCACGCCACGATCGACCTTCAGGTGCGTCTGGTCCAGCCAGCGAAAGCCCGCGGGGTCGATCAGCATCATCAGACGGTCGATCCGAGGATCGAGCCACGACGGAGCCCAGTCCCAGAGCGCGAACAGGCACGCCAGCAGCACCATCAGCGGCAGCATGAACACCAGGATCGGCTTCCTCGTCCGCTCCCCCGCGTAAAAGGTAATCCCAGCGAAGAAGACGGTCGTCGGCAAGCTGAAGATCAATGCGGGACGAAGATAGTTCCACACGTCGAGCGCTCCGCGAAACTCCTTCGCCTCGCCGGCCGGCGTGCCGTGGTTGAAGAGAATCATCGCCCCGACGTGCATCGCCAGGATCAACGCCGAGGCCGAGAAAACCGCGAGAAACTTGCCCCAGACGTACTCGCCCGGACGCAGCGGGGTCGCGTGCAGAACCGCGCCGACCCGGTACTCCTCATCCTGGATCACCGACATGCCGGAGGCCACCGCCACGAAGAGCCCGTAAATCAACGGAGTGAGGATCACGAACTGCTGGGTCGCGGCGAATTCCGAGGTGATGAACGCCTTGGTCCCACCGACGGCCGAGTCGCCCGACTGGATTCGCGCCTTGCCCGTCGAGAGTCCCCAGGCCAGAAAGATCAGCAGGATCGCCCAGACCCAGAACGACGACCGACGGACCTGGAATCCCAGGTCGCGGTGGTAAACCGTGAAGAACCGGCGGGGGCTCACGCTCATCGAACCACCCCCTCGCCCGCCCCGATCGTCTCGGGCATTCGACCTCGCATCAGCAAGAGGTAAACATCCTCAAGCGTGGGGAGGACTGGCAGGAAGCCGGTCGGAGGATCGCCGTTGGGTTCGTGGATTCTCAGCCGGTTCTTGCCTTCGACCAGGAACGCCTGGGTAACCTGACGCTCACGCAGGAACGTGTCGTAGGCGTCGGGGTCGACGGTCCCTTCGTAAATGCTACCCGCCAGGCTCTCGCGGGCTTCCGAGGGGCGGGTCACGGCCACGAGGCGACCCGCCCGGATCACGGCGAACCTCGGACAAAGCACCGCCACGTCCTCGACGATGTGCGTGGAGAGGATCACCGTGCGGTCGGCCGAGAGTTCCGAGAGGATCCGATAGAACCGGAGTCGTTCCTCGGGGTCCAGGCCGGCGGTCGGCTCGTCGACGATCAGGAGCCTTGGGTTTCCGGCGATCGCCTGCGCGATCCCCAGGCGCTGTTTCATTCCGCCGGAGTAGCCCTTGATCTTCCGCTTCGCCGCGAACGAGAGATTCACCCGTTCGAGCAGCTCGTCGCAAAGCGCCTTGAGCCCGCGCTGGGCGCGAACGCCCTTCAATTTAAGCAGGTAGGCGAGCATCTTCTCGCCCGTGAGGTTCGGATAGAAACCGAATTCCTGAGGCAAGTAGCCCAGGATCGGCCAGACGCGCTCGGGGTGTCTGGTCACGTCCTCGCCATCGAGCGTCACGGTGCCGGAAGTGGGCTCCAGCAGCCCCGCGACGATTCGCATCAGGGTCGTCTTGCCCGCGCCGTTGGGGCCGAGCAGACCGAACATTCCTCGAGGAACGTCGAGGTCGACCCCTTGCAACGCGGCGACGGGACCCGGATAGATCTTCACCAGGTTTCGGATCTGAAGCATGAGGCGGGGCTCTCTCAGGAATAGGTCGGGAATCACATCCCGGATTCTCGATGGATCAGGGTGCCACGAGGTTCGGTACCCCGAACCCGTGGGGTTCCGCCGTGGCCACCGGCACGGGTTCGGAGGACCGAACCTCGTGGCACCCT
>JBFWRA010001073.1:0-2581 GCA_050249155.1 Isosphaeraceae bacterium
CCCAACGCAACGACGCGGGGCGGCCCCAGGGGGGCCGCCCCGCGATTCGATTGGTTATGCGCGTGGCGTTCGCCGACACGTCAGGGTTGTCTTCAGGCCCTCGCCCGACGGCGACGCAGCCAGTAGAGGCCAAGCATCGGCGCGCCGGTCAGCGCCAGAGCGACGGTGGAGGGCTCGGGAATAATGAACTGAGCCTGCGAATCCGAGCTCAGCGACACCGTGCCCGCCGAGGTGAAGGTGATGACCAGCACCTGAGTCAACGAGAACGGGTTGACCGAGGTGAAGTTGGCGGTCGACGAACCTCCGCTCACCACGACCGTCGGAGTCGCGACCACGGTGGGTGGCGCCACCACGGGGACCGAGGTATACAGGGTGTTGGCCTGCGACCCATAAGTCGTGAGGGCGAACGAACCCGTGGACGCCCTGAGGAACTGCGCGGTGATGCTCTGGAAGATCCCACCAGCCCCGATCGGAGCGGTTAGGTTGTTCATGCTGAACACGATGGTGGCCGTCCCAGGCCCCGAGGAGCTGAGGGAAACGGTCGAAAGGTCCATCAGGGTCGGCTGACCAAGGAAGACTTCACCGAAGGCGGTGCCCTTCGTGGTGAATTGGCCCGTCGTCAGCTCGAAGTTCATCGAGGTGTTCGGAACTTGAGACGCGGTCGTCGCGGCGGATGCCGGGACGTTGCCGATCAGCGTCACGGAGAGATTCGCGTGCGCTGGTGCGGACGTCACGAC
The DNA here is from genome assembly GCA_050249155.1 of Isosphaeraceae bacterium. Lineage (GTDB taxonomy): Bacteria > Planctomycetota > Planctomycetia > Isosphaerales > Isosphaeraceae > JBFWRA01. The sequence continues at coordinate 738 of JBFWRA010001073.1, forward strand.
CGCCATCAGCCCGAGAAGGGCGAGGGTGGTCGCGAGCCGCCTGGTGTGGCGAAGCAACATGGTTGAGTCTCCTGAGAGAAACGGCCGAGACACGAGAATCATTTCGGACCCATCGCCGCGGTGGATGATCGTCCGCCAGCTTCGGGGTCTGGGGTTGGCGACGCAATCGCCCGAGGGTGAGGCTCCCCCCCGCTGGGGAGCGTCGCGCTCGCGCGAGAGCGACAGGGTGGAATATACCGGAACGTCCATCAAAGGGCGAACCGGTGCAATCACCCTGGTGTGTTCTCAAGGGCACAATGGCTTAGGCGGCCGAAAGGGGCCCTCCATTAACCAAGATTCCGCCCCGTTATAAACCTCCTTTCCGCAGAAAGCATCATGGGTGTCGAGAAAGCCCCGGGGAATCACGACTCGCCCGGGGTGGATCCAATCGACCGCGATCTTCCCAGCGCTCAACGCCGCCATCCCCGGAGTGGGTCAGAGGAACGCCCCCACCGGCTGAGAATCCGCTAGTCGATATGAAGCAAGGGTTTGAGGAGATCCGGCCAGCCGTCGCGCGATCGACGCCGCCGTGGCGAACCGGCCACCTTCGGAAAGCAACCCGGTCAGTCGGGTACGACTCTCCCTCATTCCCACGTACGTCCGAAATCGTCGAAGCCCGCGCAGTTTCAACCGAGGTTGAGACGGGTCGAACTCCCAGGGGTGGAAGTACAACATGGCGATGGCCGGTTGGCATCCCGTCTCAATCTGGCGGAGTCCCTGCCGAAGCAACGTGGGAGGGAAGAGACGGAAGTAGCCCCCACCCCCGACGGGGAGGTTCATACCCGCAAGACGAAGCGTCGCTGGCGGGAACTCCAGGATCGCACTCTCTCGACCCCTCACCAGAAACGGTGAACGGGGGGCTTCGGGCACTCCATAGCGATCGTGCCGCACCGGAAAAATCGAACTATCGTACAGGAAACCCTGCTCCACCAACACGTCGATAGCCCAGGGATTCCTTCGGGTGACGCTGAAGGTCGGTGCTCGGTAGCCCAGCACCGCCTCGCCCGTGAGCTGTTCCAACAGTCCGCGCGCGCGGCATAGGTCCCCTCGAAAGTCGTCAGGACTCATCTCCAGGACCCGACGATGGTTACAGCCGTGGGTCGCGACCTCGTGACCCGCTCGATGGATCGACTTGACCACCTCGGGACTGTTCTCCGCGACCTCGCCCAGCACGAAAAACGTGGCGCGGACCTCATGCTCGGCCAGAGCGTCGAGCAACCAGGAGGTCGCCGAGGCGACCCGGGATGCGCACGCGGATTTCACAGACGCGCTGATGTGAACGCCACGAGCCGCGTCAATCAACGCATGTGACTCGACGTCGAAGCTGAGAATCACTTCAAGCGGAGTCACGGTCCCTCCCCCGAGTTCGCGCCGACCCGAGACTCCCCTCATTTCGATCCCATCCCGATAGTCGCCAGATTGAACACGACATGCATCCCTGAAACTGTTTTGATGTTCCTAAATAAAACAGGGAGAATGCTGAACTTGAGGAGCATGGAGAGAGTTTTTTGGATGGGCGGTTTGAACGCGACAGACAACATGTCACACTTTCGCGTCGCGAGGCAACCGAGAGGTTCTCGGAGTCATGGCCTAAAGCCACGGTTACCGCGCCGAGTGTCGCCCTGATTGGCGCATTCTCGAAGAGCTTGACGACTGAATCGTCGCTCCCCTGATCCGCCGGCGAAGGTCGACCGCGATCTCGCCGGCCACAGGCTCGTCGTCCTCGTCACGCATCCTCCCCGCCGAGGAATCTCCCCAGGCCGTCGCGCGTTCTGAAATTGGCGAGCGTGTGATCGCGAGTGGGT
>JBFWRA010001074.1:0-2580 GCA_050249155.1 Isosphaeraceae bacterium
GATCTGGCCCCGAGGACCGTCAGATGGGCCCAGGCCAGTTCCAGCGCGACGGGGTCGCCGTGTAGGTCGGAGATCAGGCCGAGTTTCATTTCGGGGAGGTCCCGGCCGCCTGGGCGGCCAGTTCGGCGGAGCGCTGGGTCGCGGCCTCGACGGCGTCCATGAGGGCGGCGCGCAGACCGCCGCGTTCCAGCGCGTGGATGCCGGCGATCGTGGTGCCGCCAGGGCTGGTGACCTGGTCCTTCAGGGGTCCCGTGTGCAGGCCGGTTTCCAGGACCATTTTGGCGGCCCCGAGCACGGTCTGAGCGGCGAGGGCCGTCGCCACGTCGCGAGGCAGGCCGACCCGAACGCCGCCGTCGGAGAGCGCTTCAATAATCGTATAAACGAACGCGGGTCCGCTGCCCGAGAGTCCCGTCACCGCGTCGAGCTGGGTCTCGGGCACCCGGAACGCCTTCCCGACCGACGTCAGGCAGGTCCGAACGACCTCCTCGTCCCCTGGCAGGGCCGATGCGCCCAGGCTATAGGCGGAAGCCCCCTCTCCCAACAGGGCGGGGGTGTTGGGCATGACCCGAACGACCCGACGATCGGGACCGAGCCCGGACTGGAGCGCCGCGAGCGAGACCCCCGCGGCGACCGAGACCACCAGGTGCTCCGCGGTCAGCAACGAGCGAAGTTCGTCCAGGACGGCGGCCATGCTCTGAGGCTTGACCGCCAGCACCAGGACGTCGGAACGCGCGACGACCGCCCGGTTCGAGGCGCAGGTGGTCACGCCCGACGATTGGGCCAGACCCTCCAGGGCCGTGGAGAGCGGGTCGCTCGCGGCGATCGCCTCGGGACGAGCGGTGCCCGCCTGGATCATTCCCTGGATCAAGGCGGTGGCCATCTTGCCCGCGCCGATGAATCCCCAGCGCAATGGTTCCGTGGCGATCCTGGTCATGCCGGTCCCTCGTCACCTCGATCCCTTCGGCTCGCATCGTTTCGTTCCTCTTCTCTTTACCCCAAAACGACTCCTGGCGTCCATGGTCGGCAAGCTGGTCTTGCGTCGGGGCGACCGTTTCGGATAATAGTCCTCTTTTGACCTGAACTCTGGCGAGCGTGCCCACCGGGAGAGCAGTCGTGGCCGTACCGAAGAGACGAAAGTCCAAATCCGCGAAGGGAATGCGAAGGAGCCACGATTTCCTGGTCGCTCCCGCCCTGAACATCTGCCCCCAATGTAAGCTGGCCGTCCCACCGCACAAGGTCTGTCACCTGGTGGAAGAGTGCGGCAACGTGCAGCGCAGCAAGCCGCACAACCCGATGACCAAGGAGAAGGCGTAAGCCTCGCTCCAGGCGCGTCGTTCACCGAAACCGCCGTCCGCGATCGAGTAAGGAGTCGTCCGATGGGACGCCAGTGTGAAGTCAGTGGAAAGAAAACGACCTTCGGGAATCAGATCACCACGCGAGGCAAGGCGAAGTACCTCGGCGGTGTCGGGACCAAGGTGACCGGTTGCAGCCGCCGATTGTTCCGGCCCAACCTTCAGACCATCAAGGTCTGGTTGCCCAACGGCACGACCCGGCGCGTCAGGGTCGCCACCTCGGTCATCCGGTCCGGGATGCTGACCCTGGAAGTCGATGGCAAGAAGCAGACGTTCCCGCTCATCAAGGCGTCCACGGGGAGCGCCAAGAAACGGGCGGAACTGAAGAACCTCTATCCGATCTAAGTGATCGGGTTGGATTCAATTGGAAGCGACGCTCTGGAAGCCCGTCCTCCTTGATTCAAGGGACGGGCTTCTGAACGCGCGGGGGGTTCGCTCCAGGCCCGCTCAACCAGGCCAGAAATCCCAGGGCGGCCAGACCCGCCGCGCAGACCGCCCCCAGCATGATGAGCACGACTCCGGCGAGGTGGCTCTCGACTCCCGTGTGCAGCAGCCCCCAGATCACGACGGAGAGCGGATTGATCCCGGGGGGCGCGACGAGGTTCGTCGCGGGAAGTTCACCGAGCGACAGGGTGAACGTCACCGCCCAGGCCGCCACGATCGCCCCGAGAGTCGCTGGGATCGCCACTTGGCGGACTCGTCGGTACGGTCCCAGTCCGTCGACCTCCGCCGCGTCGAGGTATTCGTCGGGAATGGACCGAACCGCTGGCCAGAGGACCAGTAGGGCGTAGGGAAACGTCCGAGCGACCCCCGCCAGAACGACCATCGCCGCCGAGTCGTAAATCCTGGGGAATCCCCGGTAGGCGTAGACCAGGGCGAACCCGGTGACCGGGCCTGGCGTCGCCAGAGCCAGGGCGACGGCGACGGCCGTGACCCATCGCCAGGGGCCTCGTTTCCTGCTGAACCAGGCCAGGGACCACCCCAGGACGACCGCGACGCTCGCCGAGGCGAACGCCCAGACCAGGCCCTGGCCGAGCGGCTCGGACGCCTCGTCCCAGGCGAAGCGGAGCGTGCCCTGAAGCCCCTGGATCGACCAGGCCGGGGCCAGTCCCACCGCCGCGTTCCCGCCGACTCGACCGGCTCGCCAGACCAGGCTGTACAGCGGCAATCCCACGAACGTTCCCACGAATCCGAGAGCGCACAGGCTGACTGGAAGTCGCCAACGGCC
>JBFWRA010001075.1:0-2580 GCA_050249155.1 Isosphaeraceae bacterium
GGCCAGCGCGCTCGTCCTTCTGGGACTCGATCCCTCGGGTACGACCCGCGCCGCCGACGTGCCGACGCCCGAGTCGCACCTGGGCTTTCGGCCTGGAGCGGACTATCGGCTCGCGGGTTGGAGCGAGGTGCTCTCGTACTTCAGGAAGGTGGACGAGGCGTCGGACCGCGTCGCGGTGAGCGTTCTGGGCAAGTCGACCGAGGGGCGCGACCTGATCGCGGCGGTCGTGTCGTCCCCCGCGACGATCGGCGACGTCTCAAAATATCAAAACATTCAAGAACGACTTCACGATCCCAGGCGCTTTCAGAACGAGGAGGAGGCGGCGGAGGCCCTTGAACAGAGCAAGCCCGTCGTCGTCATCACCTGTTCGATTCACTCGTCGGAGACCGCGTCGACCCTGATGGCGACGGAGCTTCTGCACGAACTGGCGACGGGAGACGACCCGGGGACCCTGGAGATTCTTGAGAAGACGATCCTGGTGCTGGTTCCCTCGGCCAACCCCGACGGCGTCGACAAGGTCGCGACCTGGTACGAGAAAACCAAGGGCCAGCCCTGGGAAGGCTCGGGGATGATCGAGCTGTACCACAAGTACGCCGGGCACGACACCAACCGCGACTGGTTCATGGTCAACCTCGACGAGACTCGCGCGCTTTCCAGGATGCTCTATCGCGCGTGGTTCCCGACGATGCTCTACGACGTCCACCAGATGGGAAGCGCGGGGGCCAGGCTGTTCGTGCCCCCGTTTTACGATCCGATCAACCCGAACCTCGATCCCCGCGTGCATCAAGGGATCTTCACCATTGGCGCCCACATGGCCGCGGACCTCGCCGCGGCGGGTAAGCGGGGGGTCTTGACCAACGCGATGTACGACAACTGGTGGAATGGGGGAAACCGGACCGTTCCCCAGCGCCACAACGTGGTCGGCGTGCTGACCGAGGCGGCCAGCGTGAAGATGGCCACGCCGATCTTCCTGGAAAAAAGCGACCTCAAAGGCGCGACCCGGGGGTTTCCCGACCACAAGCCGGCGGTCAATTTCGTCGACCCCTGGCCGGGCGGCTGGTGGCGGCTCCGGGATATCGTCGAATATGAGCTGATCTGCGCCCGTTCCATCTTGACCCTCGCGGCGAGGTATCGCGACCAGTTCCAGCGCAACCTGCTGGCGATGGCCAGGGAGGCGGTTCAGAAGGGTGGGGAATCTCCGCCCCACGCATGGATCGTTCCCAATGAGCAGCGCGATCCTGGCGCGGCCTGGCGGCTCGTGCGAGCGCTTCACGACACGGGCGTCGAGGTCCTGCGCGCGACGGAGCCCTTCGAGGCCGCGGGCGCCAGGTTTCCCGCGGGTTCCTGGATCCTACCCGCCGCTCAGCCGTATCGGGCCCATCTCAAGGACATGATGGAACGGCAGAACTACCCCAACCGGCTGACCGCTGGCGGAAAGGCGGAGCCCCCTTACGACGTCGCGGGTTGGACCCTCCCGCTTCAGATGGGGGTTCAGGTCGTCAGGGTGGACGTGCCTTTCGTTTCGAAAGGGGAGAGAGTCGAGCGAGTCGAACCGCCCCAGGGTTCCATCGAAACGACCGAAAACCCGGCGCGTTACGTCCTGACGAATCAGTCGAATGACGATTTCACGCTCCTGGACAAATTGCTCGAAGCGGGCGTCTCGGTCGACTTCGTCCCGCTCGCTCCATCGTGGAGCGCGGATGGATCCAGCCTCGTGACCTTCCGGGCGACCCCCCTGGCGAAGTCGGTGCTCGACGAGGTCCTGCCCACGGTCTCCAGCAAGGTCCTGGCGTCTTCGGACGCGAGAGATCCAGGGAACTTGATCCCGATGAAGCGGCGGCGAGTCGCCCTGTACCAACCGTGGATGCCGAGCATGGACGAAGGCTGGACCCGCCTGGTTCTGGAACGCTTTCGCCTGCCCTACACGACGGTCCACAACGCCGAGGTCCGCGCGGGGAGGCTGATCGACCGCCATGACGTGTTGCTGATTCCCTCGATCAGTCCCAGGACGCTCGCCGAGGGCTACGATCCAGGCGAGACCGACCCGCGATACGTCGGTGGGCTCGGCCAGGAAGGGGTGGCCGCGCTGCGGGAGTTTCTCGACGCGGGAGGGAGAATCGATTGCCTGGACGATTCCTGTGAGTACGTCATCGAACAATTGAATCTCCCTGTGAAAGACGTTCTCAAGGGACTCCCCACGTCCGAGTTCTACGCGCCCGGGTCGATCCTCCGGGCGGTCCAGGAGTCCTCCGCGAGATTTCGACCCGCTCTCACCTCGGGCGCGCCTCGGGAAGTCGCGGTCTACTTCGATCGATCGAAAGCGTTCGAGGTGACCGTGAAAGGGTCCGAAGTCACCTCGATCCTGCGATACGCCGACGCCAACCCCCTGGAAAGCGGTTGGCTGCTGGGTCCGGCGAAACTCGCGGGCAAGTCGGCCTTGATGGAGGTGACCGTCGGAAAGGGGAGCGTGGTCCTCTTCGGATTTAGGCCGCAGCACCGTGGCCAGACCTATGGCACGTTTCGACTTCCGTTCAACGCCCTGTACTTGCCCTGAATCGACACGCGTGTCGATTCTCGACG
>JBFWRA010001076.1:0-2579 GCA_050249155.1 Isosphaeraceae bacterium
CCACGGGTTCGTCCGCGAACCCGTGCGCCCAGGCCTTGGCCGCGGCCACGGGTTCGCGGACGAACCGCGTGGCACCCCGCCGGACAACTTACCCATTTTGAATCGAGGAACGGCCCTGTCCGGGCCAGAACGTTCGCGATCCCCCATGACGCCCGACATGAGAAGGACCGACCGCCATGCTGTTCCTCGCTGAAGGGACCAAGGACGCCGAGATCACGGACGAACGGGCCGGGACGCTCGTGGACGACCTGCTCGACCGGCTCCGCCAACGCTCGCCCTTGCGCCGGGTCTTGCTGCTGCCGCCCGACTACACCAGGGCCCACTCGGGCGCGGGTCCGCTGACCCGCCAGCTTTATGATCGCCTCAAAGCCGAGGCCGACGTCGTCATCCTGCCCGCGACGGGAACGCATTTCCCCGTCAACGACGAGGAGCGCGAGGCGATGTTCCCCGGGATTCCCGCCGATCGCTTCCGCCCCCACGACTGGCGGGACGGCGTCGTGACGCTCGGCGAGGTGCCCGCGGCGGTGATCTCGGAGCTTTCGGAGGGACGCGTCGAACTGCCGGCGGCGGTTCAGGTGGACCGGCTCCTCGCCGAACCGGGATGGGACGCCATCCTGTCCATTGGACAGCTTGTGCCGCACGAGGTCATCGGGATCGCGAACCACGTCAAGAACGTGCTGATCGGCGCGGGAGGGCCCGACCTGATCCACAAGTCGCACTGGCTGGGCGCGGTCCATGGCATGGAACGAATCATGGGGAGGGCCAAAACCCCCGTGCGGTCGCTCCTGAACTGGGCGGCCGACCGGTTTCTCAGCCACCTGCCCCTCGTGTACCTGCTCACGGTCAGGGCCCGAGGCGATGACGGAAGGCTGGTCACCCGAGGGCTTTACGCGGGGGACGATCACGCCTGTTTCGAGGTTGGCGCGGAACTCTGCCGGTCGGTCAACCTCAACGTGGTCGAACGCGCTCCGCGCAAGGTCGTCGTGACCCTCGATCCTCACGAGTACAAGTCGACCTGGCTGGGAAACAAGGCGATCTACCGGACGAGGATGGCGATCGCCGACGGCGGAGAGTTGATCGTGCTGGCACCTGGGGTCCGCCAGTTTGGCGAGGACGAGGCGATCGACGCGCTGATTCGTCGCTTCGGCTACCGGGGAACGCCCGCGACCCTGGCCGCGGTCCGCGATCACCCCGAGCTCGCCCGAAACCTCTCGGCCGCGGCGCACCTGATTCACGGCTCGTCCGAGGGACGATTCCGAATCACCTACGCCGCCGGGAAGATCTCGCGTGAGGAGATCGAGTCGGTCGGATTCGCGCACGGGGACCTCGCCGCGCTCTCGGCCAGATACCCCGCGGAGCGGCTTCAAGAGGGCTGGAACGTCGTCGACGGCGAGGAGATCTACTTCATCGGGAACCCCGCGCTGGGGCTCTGGGGCACCGCCGAGCGCTTCGGGACGTGAACGCGGTCGGGGGTCGTCAATTCCCAAAGACGCGCCCAGGGGATCGTCGAGGACGGAGTCTCTTTCTTATGAATGGGCTGGGAATCACGTCCCGGTTTCTCGATGAATCGGTGTGCCACGCGGTTCGCTCCACAAATCAGGACGTGATTCTCGGCTTGTTTCTTAATCAGGAATGCCAGGCCAACGCGTGGCGTGACCCGGAATCGGGGGCGATCCCGGGTCACGCTTCACCTTGACGCTGGGCACCCAGGCCTGGTGCCTCCAGAACCCGCGACGCGGGACCCGGCGATCAGGCCAGGCGCGCCGCGAAGATGCGCCAGCTTGGGAAGCTCGGGCCGTTGGGCAAGGCGCTCGGAGGTGTGACGGTCACGGGATGGGTTGGGGTCGGAGTCGAAGTCGGCGTCGACGGCGGGGTTGGTTGCGTGGAGCCCGAACTCGCCGGGACCGGAGCGATCCTGGTCACGGTGAGGTCGTCGGGAGTGAACTGGAGCGCCTGGACCACGGCGTCGAGCCTGGCGACGATGCGAGCCGAGAGCGTGGCGTCGGGAAGCGTTCTGCCACGAGCCAGGGCCTGGACGTCGGCCTTGAGACGGGCGACGTGGTCGGCGACGCTGATGGGACCGGAGGCCGCGGAGTTCGACGCGGCGGGGGACTCGTCGGCGGCCTGACGCGCCAGGGCTCGGACCGCCAGAAGCCCGTCACGGACCGCGGCGCGTTCGGCGGTGGTGGCGTTCGGCTCGTCCTGAGCGGCGGTGATTCCCGCGTCGAGCGCGTGGAGGACGGTCGCGACCGCCTGATCGGAAACTCCGAGGGGCTCTGTGGTCGCGGACCACCCCTGCCAGTCGACCGCCACGGGGGCCGTCGAGGACGCCGCCCACGCGCGCCAGCCTGTGGCCGTGAGCAGATGACGCCCTTCCAGGGATTCACAACCGGGACCGGCGGCGGTCGGCCGACGCCGGTACTCGCCCCGGGAAGGACTCGAATAGGGGGCCGGTTCCGGCCCCTCGGCCAATCGGGCCCGCTGATGGTCCGGCGACTCAACCATGGCGATACCCCCTGTGTAAGAGGGCCAGGCCCGCCCCCAGGGCGGGGGGGACTGGGCAGACCGGCGCGTTCTTG
>JBFWRA010001077.1:0-2575 GCA_050249155.1 Isosphaeraceae bacterium
TGTTATCCAGAAACAACCGGAGCCCCGTGTAGACTCCCAGGCGCGAGGGGTCCAGCCACCATCGCAAGGCCAGGCCCGTGAAGATCCCAAGCGCCCGCTCGAGCTGGCCTCCGATTGTGACGGCCAGGCTGTCGCGAACGACCTTGCGCGTCTCGGCGGACGGCGGCGCGTGCCGTTCGGTTGGGCGGCGGGTCTGGGTCAGGCTCGCCATCGAGCGACCTCGGCCACGCAAAACTGCGAGGGAGAGGGAGGCGGGTCGGTCGGGATCGGGCCGGACTCCGCCAGGGGAATCCGCGCGTCGCGATACCAGGCCGCGGTGTCGTACCCGTAGCGGTTGTACGTGACGTCGGTGTCCTCGTTGTGCGCGGTGAACTGGCGGGCCACGCGGAGCACCTCGCGCCGAATCGCCTCGGCGATCGGGGGGGGATTATGGAGGATCACCGCCGAGGTCAGGACCAGGTCGAACGATTGGTCGGGAAAGGGGAGCCTCGCCCCCGACCCGAGGACCAGGTTGATCGGCCCTTGACCGTCGAGGTGGCTCCGCGCCAGTTCAAGCTGGCTTGGGCTGAAGTCCAGCCCGGTCAACCGAGCCGACGGGAGCCGTTCGCGGATCGAGCGGAGTTGCTTGCCGTAACCGCAGCCGACTTCCAGCACGGAGGAGGGCTGGTAGGACGCGACTCGCTCCGCCAGCCAGTGGGAACGATCCGTCCTGGCCGGTTGCCCCTCCTGTTCGCGATAGTATTCCAGGCCGCCGCGGAGGGTCCAGTACGCGCGAGGGTCGTCGTACAGGAGCCTGCGTTTCCAACCAGGCCAACGCTCAAGGGTCCGACGGAGCGTCTTGTGCCAGACGTAACGCGCGCCCCGACCTCGCCAGGCGTGCCAGGCGCGAAGGGGCAACGTGGGGACCTGGGGGTTTCGTGGCTCGGACAAGACGGGCCTCCGTTCCCTGGGGACGACGGGCGAGGCGGCCCGTTCCCTCGGGCCTGGGCCGGGAGTTTACGGAGGGGTGGAGGATCGGTCAACCCGGTCCGTTTCGTCGAGTTTGCGGGACGACCAGAAGCGTCTTATACTAGCCTTATTCCGAGCGGGGCCGCCGCGGAACACAGCGAGGGGCCGGCTCGGTGGGGCGCGACGGTCTCGGACGCTCGGAACCGTCGGCGGGCTCCGTTAGCGCCCGCGTTCACGTTTCGAGGCGAAGGGGGCCGAGGTCATGGGGGTCAGTCATGGCCGGGCGAGAGTTTCGGACCTGACCTTTCAGGTCTTTAGCCGGTCGGTCCATCCCGACTGGTTCAGCGTCCGGAAGCATTGCCGGGTCACGCGGGATCGCTGGGAAGCGGACCTCCGCATCATCGAAGGAGGGCACGCCGTGGCCTTTCGGACCGGCGGCGTCCGACTCACCGAGGTCCTTCGAGGTCCGGAAACCACGCTGCCCGAGCCGGGTTTGCTCTTCCATTCGACGCTGCGCCACGAACGGACGGCGACCCTGCGTCCCAGCTCCGGAGTGGAATACCACACCAGCTTCGAGGTGGAGCGGGTCGACCCGGAGATCTTCGCGCACCTCAGTGACGAGATGACCCTCGACGCCAACGGCGGCCGACTCTTCCACCGATATCCGCCGGTCGATCGGATGGCCCCGCCGCCGATCACGCACATCCGCTACGAGGCCAAGGCCCGGGGATTGCTCGTCCACGCCTTCCATAGCTTTCCCGAGGAACGCGCGATCATTCGCACCCAATCCCTGTTCGAACCAAGACGGCTGACGAGCTAGGGCGATGATCGGGCCGAGCCCCCCGGTGCGACCCGGTCGGGTGGGGAACCTCGGCCCGATTCGGATTCCCGGCGTGATCGTCAGTCCAGCGGAACGAGCCAGACGTTGCGATACTGCACGGGGTTGCCGTGGTCCTGAAGCATGATCGGTCCCGGCTGGCTCGGGTCGCCGCCGAGACCGGCGCGGGTGTTCGCGACAGGGATCGCGACGTCCTTGTGGATCGTCACTCCGTTCTGTCTGACCGAGATCGTGGGCGGAGTGACCTGTTCTCCTCCCTTGTACGTGGGGGATCGAAAATCAATGTCGTAGGACTGCCAGACCGTCGGGGCCTTGCAGGCGTTGGCCAACGGTTTGGCCACCTCGTAGATCCCGCCGCAGTCGTTGTCCTGGCTGTCCAGTCCATAGCTGTCCAGGATCTGAACCTCGTAGCGTCCCTGAACATAGACCCCGCTATTGCCTCGGGCCTGGCCCTTCGCCTGGGGCATGTAGGGCACGCGGAACTCGACGTGGAGCCGGAAGTGGCCGTCGAACTTCCGCCGGGTCATCACGTTGCCGCCGCGCACCTGAACCGCGTTTCCACCCACGAGTTCCCAGCCGGGCGGGGACTTCCCGTCGGTCTTGACCCAGGCGTCGAGATTTCGACCGTCGAACAAAACGATCGCGCCGGGGGGCGGCGGGACGCTGGGCGCGTCCCGGAGGTCCTCGGGTTTGGCGATCGTCAGTCCGTCGAGTTTGCCGTAATGCGGCGTTCCCTGCGCCAGGACCGTGGGCACGAGACAGCAGGTGAGGCCGAAAAGTTTCAAGTAA
>JBFWRA010001078.1:0-2572 GCA_050249155.1 Isosphaeraceae bacterium
AGGCGAGATTCGCCCAGACGACCGCGACGGAGGCCATGCATTCCATGACCTGGGGGAGATTCACGTTGACCAGGAGGAGGCCGTGGCAGGCCAGCCCGATCAGAACCGCGGGGAGCGTGGGTGACCGCGTCCCCTCGTTCACCTTGGCCAGGGCCCTGGCGCCGGGAAGGTGGTTGTCCCTGGCCATCGCGAAGACCAGGCGGACCCCCGCGGCGTGGACCGTCAGCGTGCAAACGAAGATCGCGAAGGCGATGCCGATGAGCAGGGGTAGCCCAATGGCCGGGCCGAGGACGTCCTTGACCACGAAGGGCAAGCCTCCTCCACCGCTGCCGAGCATCGGATCGTCCAGCGATCGGGCGGCGACGACGGCCGAGAGCACCAGCAAGCTTCCAGCGATCCCCACCGACGCCAGTGACCACAGGATCGCCCGAGGGGCTCGACGTCGGGGGTCGTCGGTCTCCTCGGCGAGGGAACCCGCGGTGTCGAAGCCATAAAGGACGAAGACCGCCATCAGCGAGGCCGACAGCGCTGGACCCCCGAGGTAGCCCGAGGGGGTGCCGTCACCCCGTCCCAGGCTTTCCAGGACGATGCCCGGTCCCCGCTTCGCGGCCAGTGCCAGCAGAAGGATCAGGCCCACCGCCGCCAGCATCTCGACGAACACCCCGACGTTGTTGATCCTGGCCAGGAGGCGGACCCCCACGGCGTTGATGACCGTGCTGACCACCACCATCAGACAACCGAGCAGCACGGCGTTGCGCGCGGAGTCCAGGCGCGAGTCGGCCCGGCCGATCAACTGAAAGATCGGGGAGATTTGAGGTAACGTCGTTTGCAGGGCGAGGGCGACCGACGCCAGGGTGATCACGGCGCAGGCGATGTACACCCATCCCGCCATCCAGCCGTGAGCCTCGCCACCGACCTGTTTGGACCACTGGTAGACCCCACCCGAAAGGGGGTATCGTCCGGCCAGTTCGGCGAAGCAGAGCGCGACGAGGAACTGACCGGCGAAGACCGCCGGCCAGGTCCAGAAGAACGCGGGGCCGCCTGCGGAATAGCCCATGTGGAACAGCTGCGACGAGCCGGTCAACACCGAGAGGTAGGAGAACCCCGCGGCGAACGCGGAGCAGCTTCCCAGCGATCGATCCAGCTTCTGGGTGTAGCCGAACCCGGCGAGATCCCTGGCGTCGTTTCGCCGGGTTTCGGTCGATCGGCTCAAGGTCGTGGCTCCCCTCATTTTCTGGTCGAGACTCAATCTGGGCGATGCTCTCAGGCCGACGAACCGGGGTGGTGGGGATCTGGTGCGCGGGACCCTGGTCCTCGATCCTCCGCGCCGGGGTCTCGTGAACGAGACCCCAGCCACCCTCGCGACGAATCGGTCAAGTGATGATCACGCGACTCCGAAGAAGTTCTCGGTCGTCGAGAACGTGTTTGGAAACCCGTCAGGCGGGGCGCGTCGCCTTGTAGATGCCCCACTTCATGTCACCCGCGTGACAGAAGCCGTCCTTCATCGCCCAGCGATCGATCAGGTACTTCAGGTCCGCCTCGGAGAAGAGCGAGACGAATTCCTCGCGGTTCTCCTCGAGTCGCTTCGCCTCGTCTTTCATGATGGCGATGAATTTGGCGGTGGCGTCCTCGACCTGGACGTCGACGAAGCCGGCGTCTTCCAGGAGCTTGCCGTAGGCGTCCGGGGTGACGACGTGATACCCGGTCGACTTGAGGTAGGCCTCGAATTCCGGTGAGCCCGGAGGGGTGCCTCGGGCGTAGTCGGTGATGACAAGCTGACCGCCGGGGGTGAGCAGGTCGAGGAGCCGCTTGAAAAGGCGGGGCTTGTCAGGGATGTGCATCAGGGCGTCGCGGCTCCAGACGACGTCGAAAGGCTGGTCGAACGGGTGTTCGAGGACGTCTCCGACGACGAAGTCGACTCCTTCGGAAACGCCCGATTCCTGGGCGCGTTCCAGGCCGATGGCGATCATCTCGGGGGCGAGGTCGATTCCGACGACGACGGCCCCGTGAGTCTTGGCCAGATGGAGGGCGGCCCCGCCGATCCCGCTGCCGACGTCGAGCACCCGGACGCCCGGCGCGAGCTTGGGTCCCAGAAGTTGGCAGAGGTAGTCCGTCGTCGCGGGCCCGCCGGTGCTGACGTACCCGTGTCCGAAGATCTTCTCGTAGCGAAGGATGCCGGTCCTGCTGTACTGACCGTTGTTGTCGTAGACCTTCGAGGACGATTGTGACGAGGTTCCTGCCTGCGACAGACTCATTCCGTGGCCCTTCGGTTCGGCCCCGCGACGGCGGGTCTTGGGTGAGAGATCGTGACGCGCTCGGCGAGGCGCGAGCCGGCCGGTCTTGGTCGCGGGACGGATCGGTGAAGTCTCGTGAACACTCCGGGTGCGTCACGCGAAAGCGACGATTGTAACCGGTGCCGCGCGCCCAGGCCATGCCCCAGGGTCAAAACTCGCGAGCCTTTGAGAGCGGATCACGATCCGTCGGCTCTGGCCATTTTTGGGGTCGGCTCTTGCATCGGCGTCGCCGTGGGCGATATCCTGCTCATCCTGCCGCTTCCGTGAACTCTCCTTGA
>JBFWRA010001079.1:0-2568 GCA_050249155.1 Isosphaeraceae bacterium
CCGTTCCTGGCGACCCTCCTCGCCGCGGAGCCAAACACGCTGGTGCTCCGCTCGGGACAGGGGCAGATTCGCCTGATCCCCCGTCAGCCGGAACCCGCCGAGATCGCCCTGCCCGCGCTCCCCTCGGGCCTGATCACCAAGCCCACGTTGATCTGGAAGGTCAACGCGAACAAGGCGGGCCCGCACGACGCCCGGGTCTCCTACCAGACCGACGGCCTGACCTGGAGGGCCGACTACAACCTCGTCCTCTCCGGCAAGGAAACGGCCCTGGACCTTGGCGCCTGGGTCACGATCCTCAACCAGAGCGGCGCGTCCTATCCCGACGCCCGGCTCAAGCTCGTCGCCGGCGACGTCCAGCGGATCCAGCCCCCCGAGAACATGGCGCGCATGGAGGCCATGCCCAGGATGATGGCGCCCGCGGCCGCCGCCGCACCTGGTTTTGAGGAGAAAGCGTTCTTCGAGTACCACCTGTACACGCTTGGCCGGTTGACCTCGCTGGCCGACCGTTCGACCAAGCAGATCGAGTTGTTTCCCTCCAGGGCGGGGGTGCCGGTGGCCAAGACCTACGTCTATCACGGCGTCCCGGACTCGTTCCGGAGGTTCGCCGGCGGCGGGGGTCTGAACGTCGACCGGGAATACGGCACCGAGAGCAACACGAAGGTGGACGTCTACCTCGAATTGAAGAATATCGAGGCCAACGGCATGGGCATCCCCTTACCCGCCGGCAGGGTGCGCGTCTACAAGCGCGACGACGCCGACGGCGCCGTCGAGTTCGTCGGCGAGGACGTCATCAACCACACGCCGAAGAACGAGGACGTGCGGATCAAGCTGGGGACCGCCTTCGACGTCGTCGGGGAGCGGAAGCAGACGAACTTCCAGGCCAACCAGGCGGCGCACTGGATCGTCGAGAGCTACCAGATCACGCTCCGCAACCAGAAGACCGAGCCCGTCCGGGTCATCGTCAAGGAGAACCTGTTCCGCTGGAGCAACTGGGAGATCACACAGACGACCGACCCGTTCGAGAAGCAGGACTCCCGGACCATCCACATCCCCGTGACCGTGCCCGCCGGTATGAGCAAGACGATCCAATACACCGTGCGGTACACCTGGTAGCGTGCCGCGATAGATTCACTTGTTTCCTTCACTTTCGATGAAGTGACCGGGTGGCTGGGGTCTCGACCGCGAGACCCCGGCGGAGAAGCCTCAAACCGGGGTCTCCCGGACGAGACCCCGGCCACCCTTCCCAAGAGTCGGTCAAGTTGGTTTTTCGCGACTCCCAACACGGCGGGGCCGGTCCTGGAATGAGCGGAGCGCCGCCATCAGGCGGTCGTTGGCGGCTTGCCAGGTGTACGATCGGGCGATCTGGTGGCCAAGGGCGACCCGACGGGCGCGCTCGTCGTGGCGGGAGAGCAGCTCCGCCAGGGTCGCCGTGATCGCCGACTCGTCGCGTGGGGGGAAGTACCAGCCCGCGGCCCCGCCGACCTCGGGCAGGGCGGTCGAGTTGGCCAGGGCGACGGGAATCCCCTGGGCCATCGCCTCGACCGTCGGGATGCCGAAGCTCTCGCAGGTCGACGGGAAGACCAACGCGGTCGCCTCGGCGTAGGCGGCGCGGAGGGCCTCGGCCTGCCGATAGCCAGGAAGCCGGACGATCGGCTTGCGGCCCAGCTCGGTGACGACCGCGCGAAGCGCCTGCTCCTCGGCCTCGAGCCCCGCCCCCAGCAAAACCAGGGCGAGATCGCCGCTGGCCACCTCGGGCAACCGCCCCGCCGCCCAGACCAGGGTGTCCAGGTTCTTCCTCGGCTGGAAATTGGCCACCGAGAGGAGGTAGGGGATTCCGGGAGGCAGGCCCAGGTCGGACCGGACCTGGGCGCGTTCCCGGTCGGTCGGGGGTTCGAAGAACAGATCCTCGGCCGCGTTCGGCACCAGGGCGACCCTATCCTGGCAGCCTGGAAAACGATCCACCAGCGTCGCGGTGTTGAACTCCGAGACCGAGAGGATCAGGTCGGCCTGATCCAAGGTCCTGGCCAGGCGATCGCGGTGCCGCCGGGGACGCAGCGTGACGTCCTGAAGGACGTCGTGGCTGGTGACGGCGCGTCTGGCCTGGGCCGTCGGCACGTCATATTCCGCTGGACAATAGACCCAGTCGATCGGGCCGGTCCACCACTCGATCGGGGGCCAGGGGCGGAGCCGCCACCAGCGCAGGGCGTCGCGCGTCCGCAAGGGGAGTTGCCGCCTCGGCAGGTCGTCGAGCCCCTCCCAGAAGAGCAGACCGTCGGGGTCGGACAGCCTTCCCGAGACGACCCGGAAATCAATCTCTGCGCGAGCCCGAAACCGCTCCAGTTGAGCGAGGGCGTGCCGCGTGACGCCGGTCGGGTTGTGGCAGGCGTCCAGGTCGTACACCAGCGCCAGCCGCATCACGTCGGAGGTTCCCCCCGATGGGCCCGTCATGAGTCGTCGGTCCGGCTTGGGGTCCGCGATCGCGTCACCCGATCACCCAGAAGAGGACCACGACCAGGCAAACCACCACTCCGACGACCAGCCACCAGGGACGTCGCCTCGGAGAGTCCT
>JBFWRA010001080.1:0-2567 GCA_050249155.1 Isosphaeraceae bacterium
GGCCGCCTGTTCCTCGGCGTTGCCCCCGATCTCACCCATCATGAGCACGGCGTCGGTGTCGGGGTCGTCCTGGAACATCCGCAGGCAGTCGACGAAACTCGTCCCGTTGACGGGGTCTCCGCCGATCCCCACACAGGTGCTTTGGCCGATGCCAAGGCTGGTGAGCTGCCAGACACCCTCATAGGTCAAGGTGCCCGATCGGCTGACCACGCCGATCCGGCCGGGTTTGTGAATGTAGCCCGGCATGATTCCGATCTTGCACTGGCCCGGGGTGATGAGCCCCGGGCAGTTGGGGCCGATCAATCGGCAGGACGGATGATGGGCCCGGAGATAGGCGACGGCCCTGGCCATGTCCAGAACGGGGATGCCCTCGGTGATCGCGACGATCAGGGGAATGCCGGCGTCGGCGGCCTCCATGATCGCGTCGGCCGCTCCGGGGGGGGGCACGAAGATCATCGTCGCGTTGGCGCCTGTGGCCTTGACCGCCTCGGCGCAGGTGTCGAACACGGGGAGATTCAGCGCGGTCTCGCCGCCGCGGCCCGGGGTCACGCCGCCCACCAGCGTGGTCCCGTAATCGCGGCATTGTTCGGAGTGGAACTTGCCGGCCTTGCCGGTGATCCCCTGACAGATCAGCCGCGTGTTCTTGTCGACCAGGATGCTCATGAACGAATCCTCAAGGCGTGGTGTCGGCTGGCGTCAGGTTCGCGTCGCATGGCGCGAGTCGTTTCGCGAGATTCCGTACGAACGGCTTGATCCCGGTGCCTGGCGCGTTCAAGGTGGAGTGGGCGGAGTCGGACCCGGACATGGAAAAAACGTCGGCTCGGGTCTGTTCGACGGTTAGGCCACGCTCTTGGCCGCGTCGACGACTTTCTGAGCCGCGTCGGTCAGTCCGGTCGCCGTGACGATTTTTCGGCCGCTCTCCTCGATCATCTTCCGTCCAAGCTCGACGTTGGTTCCTTCCAGTCGAACGACCAGGGGCACCTTGAAGTCCAGCTCGTCGTAGGCCGCCAGCAGCGCCGCGGCGATGGTGTCGCACTTCATGATGCCGCCGAAGATATTGACGAGCACGGCCTGGACCTTCGGCGAACTGAGCAGGATGCGGAACCCTTCGAGCACCTGGTCCTTGTTCGCGCCGCCGCCGACGTCGAGGAAGTTCGCCGGTTCGCCACCGTGATACTTGATGAGGTCCATCGTGCTCATCGCGAGCCCCGCGCCATTGACCAGGCACGCGATGTTGCCGTCGAGGCTGACGTAGCTCAACCCGGTGGCGGCGGCCCGCAGCTCGTTGGGGTCCTCCTCCGACACGTCGAGCATCGCGGCGACGTCGGGGTGCCTGTACAGGGCGTTGTCGTCGAAGTTCAGCTTGCCGTCCAGAGCCAGCACCTCGCCCTTGTCGGTGACGATCAGCGGGTTGATCTCGGCGAGGGAGCAGTCCTTGTCCAGGAAGAGCCGGACGAAGTTGGTGAGGAAGACTTCCCCCTTCCTGGCGGTGGGACCCGTCAGCCCGAGGGCCTTGCAGACCTTTCTGGCCTGGAACGGCGCGAGCCCGATCCCCACGTCGATTGGCTCGCGGTGGATCTTCTCCGGGGTCTCGCGGGCGACGGTCTCGATCTCGACGCCCCCCTCGGTCGTGGCCATCAGGACGGGGCGCTTGGCCTCGCGGTCGACCGCCAGACCGAGGTAGAGCTCTCGGAGAATGTCGTGGCCGACGGTGATCAGGACCTTGGAGATCGCCTGTCCCGCGGGGCCGGTCTGGTAGGTGACCAGCGTCTTGCCCAGCAGGCTGGCGGCGGCCTTCGTCGCGTCTTCGCGCGAGCGAACCAACTGGACTCCCTTGGCCATTCCGTCGGGCCTGGGCTTCTGTCCGCTGGCGATGGCGAGGGCCTCGGCGCGGTCGACCTCGGGGCCGATGGCGACCCCCTTGCCGCGACCGCCGGCGTGGACCTGGGCCTTCACCACGATCAGACCGCCCCCCAGGGCGTCGTACGCCGCGGCGGCCTCCCCAGGATCGGAAATCACGACGCCTTCGGGCACCGCGACCCCGGCCCCCTTCATGAGCTCTTTCGCCTGATATTCGTGGACTTTCATCGGCGGGAAGACCTGAGTGAAACGACTGGGCGACCCCCGACGACGGGGACGGGTCCGCGCGTGGTGGGTAAATTGGCCATTGTTCTACCACGTCGAACCCGGCGCTGAACAGACCACGGCGGCCAATCGTCCGAGGTCCGAAGTCGTCCGTCAATCGAACTCGCGGTCGACTTCCCGGGCGATC
This sequence comes from Isosphaeraceae bacterium, assembly GCA_050249155.1. Lineage (GTDB taxonomy): Bacteria > Planctomycetota > Planctomycetia > Isosphaerales > Isosphaeraceae > JBFWRA01. Next base: position 2,273 of record JBFWRA010001080.1, read on the forward strand.
CTGGCGACGTCGGCGTCCGTCAACATGTTCGAATCGGGAGCGAGCGCTTCGCGGGTCTCGGGCAGGTCGTCCAGGTCGCCGAAGGTGGCGAGCCAGTGCGCGGCGTCCTCGGCGGAGAGATCAGGGTCGACGCGGTTTGGAGTGCTCTCGGGAAGAGCGACCCGCCCGGCTTTCCCAGCCACGACGCGTCGATCGCGGCGGGCGTCCTGCGAAACCCAGAACCGCTCCGACGTGATCGCGGTGGCACGGCGACGGCTCGCCGTCTCGCGGTTCCGGCCGTCGCTGGAAACGACGG
>JBFWRA010001081.1:0-2567 GCA_050249155.1 Isosphaeraceae bacterium
GCTTCCCGTCCTCGGAACGTCGGGTCACGTCGCGACCCGGGGACTTCCCTGTTCGGGGCTCGCCGATGCCCGTCTTCGCCCCCCCGGAACCCGCGACGGCCCCGCCGTACCGCAAGACCTTTCTGCGGCGGCACGTCGAGGAGCAGCTCCGGACGCGGTCCGTCGACGTCCTGGCTCTCACCGAGATCGAGCGTCGCTTGCTCGATCGATTCCCCGACGCCTGCCACGAGCGCCTTGGCCGACGCGGCACGCCGCGGGAGGGGGACGCCTTCCGCGACTGGCTGCGTGACGGACCCCTCAGCCTGGAGGCGTTCTTTCTGGGTCGAGACCCGATCTCGGGCGGGTTCCCCGACCTGGACGTTTATCGTCCCGTGCCGGTCTTCGACTTCGGGCAGCACCGGTCGGGCGACTGGCCCGACCTCTCGACCCTGTTGTTCGAGCTGGCCCGTCAGGGGGACGAGCGCGGCGTGGTGCTACGCGCCCGTGGCGGCGCGGGGAAGACCGTGGGCCAGGTCAAGGCGTTCTGCGACTGCGCCTGGGGCGCGGAGCGGGGCGTCGACCCGACGAAAACCCTCGCCGGCCAGCGGCACGTCCCCTGCTGGCTCGACCCCGGCGACGTCCCGGATCGGGACACGGATCTTATCGAGCATATGCTCCTACGCCAATCGAACTTGGAGGATCGCCTCGACGTCGAGACGCTCAAGCTCTGGTTGAAGTTCGACCATCCTCGGCCGCTTCTGTTTTGCGACCTGAACGCGGCCTCCGAGGAAGGGAACCCGTCCGATCGCCTTCGGTTGGCCCGCGGGCTGGTCCGTTATCAAAAGGAGCATGGTCGTCGTGGCCACCGTTGCGTCGTGGCCTACCGGTCCGCGCGGCGGGACGACGCCGTGCTCAACCAGCTTGGCCACCTCTTCCGCGCGGTCGACCTCCGCCCGCTGGGGCTCGACGACGCCGAGCGCTACCTGCGGGCCTTCCGGGAGTTCGAGGCGCGTGTCGTCGAGCGGGTGAGGAAGCCTCCCGAACAGGGCGGCCTGGGCTTGCCCCTCCCGCGCTCCGAGCACGACATCGAGGCCGAGGTCGCCAGGCTCCGCGAGTTGGTCCGGCGCTACGCGACCGCTCCCGTCGTCTCGGAGGATCGCGACGCCGCGGCCGACGACGAGGCGGCCCCCGAGGCTCTGATCTCGACTCCGTTGCTCATGCACTTCGTCTCGCTCCTCTCGGGCAAGGAGCTGGACGGCGTCAAAACCATCACCGATCTTTATCGCTCGGTCGTGGAGCGGCACGTCGAACGGGACGTGACCAAGTACAGCACGCTCCAGGACTGCCTTGAGCTGCGAGAAACCGACTCGGCGCGACCGCGGCTGATGGCCGCGATGACCCGCGTCGCCCTGGCGATCCGCCAGAAGGGCCCCGGCTCGACTCGCTTGCCTCACGACGAGCTCGTCGACCTGCTGACCCACCCAGGACCGCGCGCGAAGCCCCGCGAGGTCGCCGCCCTGACCGGAAACGCCGAGTTCTGGAGCTCGGAGGCGTCGGAGTATCACTGGCTCGAACCGATGAACTCCCCCGAGAGCTACCGCCGCGCGCTCCTGGATTTCTCGCTCCTGCGCTCCGACGGCCGCAGCCACGGGTTCCTTCACGACTCGCTCATCGACTTCTTCCAGGGGCTCGCGATCCGGTATCACGAGGGGGCGCGCCGTCCCCTGCTCGTGGGAGAGGACTGGGCCAGGGCCGTGGTGAATCGCGTGGCCGCCGACCCGCGCGGGCACCGTCGCGGCCTCGAATTCCTGGGGGGAGCGCTCGGTCCCGAGGAAGCCAGGGAGTTGCTCCTGGAATTCGCGCTCGTCCATCCGGTCCCCGCCGACTGGCCCGACCTGCTCCGACGGCTCTCCGGCGGCGCCGCGGGGCGATCACAGGTCGCGCACGCCATCCATGAGATGATGGTCCGCCTCGGCACGACGGTGTGCCGGCTGCCGGACTCGATGGCCTCGCAGTTCCATGCCTGTCTGAAGGACCATCCGGCCAGCCCGGTCGTCTCGTTCGCGGCGAGTCTCGCCGATCGCCTGACCGCGTCGCGCCGGCCCTGGCTCCGCCTCCGCCTCGGCCGCGTCCATTCCACCCACGTCGTTCTGGAAGGGCACGGTGCCAGGGTGAACGCCGTGGCGGCGCTGGGAGATGGACGGGTGGTGAGCGGATCGGAAGACGGCACCGTGCGGGTTTGGAACCTATCCACCGGAGACGCCACCGTCCTGGCGGGGCATGGCGGATCGGTAAGGGGGGTGGCTGCTTGGGGACACCATGGTGTGGTAAGCGGGTCGGACGACGGGACCGTGCGGCTGTGGAACCTCTCCACGGGAGACGCCAGGGTCCTGAAGTGGCCAGGCGACTCGGTGTGGGGGGTGGCGGCTCTCGGAGACGGACGTGTGGTGAGCGGTTTGGACGACGGGACCGTGCGGGTTTGGGATCCTGAATCCGAAGTCGTCACCGTGCTGCGGGGGCACGGCCGCCCGGTCAACGCCTTGTCGGTGCTGACGGACGGTCGCGTGGTCAGCGGTTCGGACGACGGC
>JBFWRA010001082.1:0-2564 GCA_050249155.1 Isosphaeraceae bacterium
CGCCCTCACGGGACTGAAGATCAAGGCGAGGAGCCCGCTGCCGACCACCTTCACCATCGAGCTGGCCAACGGTTCGGAAGGTTACATTCCGCCTCCGGAGCAGCACACGCTCGGCGGCTACACCACTTGGCCCGCCCGCACCGCGGCGCTGGAGGTCCAGGCCGAACCCCGGATCGTCTCAACCGTGCTGACTCTGCTGGAGAAGGTCTCGGGGACTCCCCAGAAGCGCGAGCGCCCCTCGGCCTCCGCTCGGGCCGACTCCCTCCTCGACGCCAAACCCTGGGGCTTCTGGCGTTTGGAAGAGATGGACGGCCAGATCGCCCAGGACGCCACGGGGCGAGGCCGCTCGGGTCGACTTGAAGGAGGCTTCGCCCTGTTCCTGGAGGGAGCGGAAGCCCCCGAGGCGGGGGACGGTCGCCACGGGCGCGCGGTCCACCTCGCGGGGGGTCGACTCGTCATCCCCGCGGAAGGATTCTCCCCACAAGACGGGTTCACCCTCGCCCTGTCGTTCTGGAACGGCCTGACACCCGACGCCAGGCCGGTTGGCGGGACGTTGCTCGACCTCGGTCAGGGTTCGGTTCGGCTCAGCGTCGGCGGGACCGACGGGTCGACCGGGAAACTGATCCTGACCCAGGACCAGGATTCGAAGGTCCTCGGAACGGGAGACAGGGCGCTGGAACCGAAGCGGTGGCACGCTTTGACGCTCCACTTCGACGGCGAGAAACTCGGGGTCTTCCTGGACGGCGAGCCGGAGATCGCCGGGGTCTCCCTCGCGGTGCCGCCGCGGAGCCTCACGCCCGTCGCGGTCGGCGGCTCGGAACGCGCCTCGACCCGGTTCGAAGGTAAGATCGACGAGGTGGTCCTGTTCGATCGACGCCCCGACCAGGCGATCCTCCAGGCTCTGGGCGTTCCCAATCCATGAACGAGTCTTCTCAACACCACGGAGCTTTCTGATGAATCGACTCTCGCGACTCGTTCTGGCGGCGTTGGGGTTGGTGGTCGGCTCGTCGGCCACGAGGGCTGCCGATCCGACTCCGGTTCCCCCCAACGTCGTGTTGATCATCTCGGACGATCACGGCTGGACCGACTATGGCTTCATGGGTCATCCCCAGGTCGTCTCGCCCAACCTGGACCGCCTGGCGTCCCAGAGCCAGGTCTATCGCCGAGGCTACGTCACGTCGAGTCTGTGCTGCCCAAGCCTGGCCACGCTCATCACGGGGCGTTACCCCCACGAACACAAGGTGACCAGCAACGACCCGCCGATTCCTCCGGGCATGAGGCCCGCCGAGTTTCACAGGTCGGAGGCGTTCCTCCAGGGTCGGGAAACCATGAACAAACACCTGGAGGCGCTTCCGACCCTGCCTCGATTGCTCTCGAAGAAAGGATACGTCAGCTTTCAGTCCGGGAAATGGTGGCAGGGAGACTACTCCCGAGGCGGATTCACCGACGGGATGACCAGGGGCCAGCGGCACGGGGACGCCGGCCTGGAGATCGGCCGGCAAACGCTCGAACCGATCGACCAGTTCATGACCAGGGCCAAGATGGCGAACACGCCTTTTTTCGTCTGGTACGCTCCGATGATGCCCCACACCCCCCACAACCCGCCGGAGAAGTACCTGGCGAAGGCCCGAGAGAAAACCCCGTCCATCCACCTCGCCCGCTACTGGGCGATGATCGAATGGTTCGACGACTCCGTCGGCCAGCTTCTCTCGTCCCTCGATCGGCTTGGCCTGACCGAGAACACGATGGTCATCTACGTCGCCGACAACGGTTGGACCCAGGATCCCGCCCGGGGCGATTCGATCCGCTCCAAGCGTTCGCCCTACGACGCCGGCCTTCGGACTCCCATCATGGTCCGCTGGCCGGGACGGGTCACACCTGGCGTCAGCGACGTTCCGGTCCTCTCGATCGACGTCGCGCCCACGATCCTCGCCGCCGCCGGCGTGAGCCGGCCCGAAGGTATGACCGGGCTGGACCTGACCGACCTGAAGGCCGTCGCCGCGCGGCCGTCGGTTCAGGGGGCTTGCTTCACTCATAACGCGGTGGACCTGGACGATCCCGATCAAAACCTCCTTTGGCGCTGGATGGTCAAGGACCGCTGGAAGCTGATCCTCCCCAAGGCGGGCCCGGACGCCCCACCCGCGGAACTCTACGACGTCGTCGCCGACCCCGCCGAGACCAGGGATCTCCGAGCGGATCATCCCGAGATCGTGAGGGATCTGTCGGCGAGGCTCGACCAGTGGTGGAGACCCGCCCATTGACCGATGGTACTAGGGGGTGACCCTTGACCCACCGGCCGGGTATAACGAACGTGTTCAACCTGGGTTTCAACGACGTTCCCGAGCGCGTCGACGTCCCGATCCCCGATCGGGCCGTCGACCGGGCGATTCGATAGCCTTTGATGGAGGTGTCGTGTGACGGCTCGCACGCTCTTTCTGACTTTCATCGCGCCCGTCTGGCTCGGGTCGTCGCTCTCGGCGAGCCTTCTGGCCAGCGAGGCGGACGACGCCCCGATTCCCGCCACGGCGACGGTTCAGGTCGACTTCGCGACCCACGTCAATCCG
>JBFWRA010001083.1:0-2564 GCA_050249155.1 Isosphaeraceae bacterium
CGGAGGCTCGGCGCGGACGGGGGACGGGGGCGGCCCGGCGCCTGGCGTGGCGCGGTCGGGGCCCTCCACAGATCCATTCGTGGACGATGGTCACCCGGACTCGCTTTTTCTCGCGAGTGGCGTCGAGCCCACGGTTCCACGCGTTTCCAGACGTTTCCGCGCCCATCCACTTGCGCGCGGAATATTGATCGACCAAATCGCTTCGATCGGAAGCGTTTACGGAGCGCGTCGTCCCAAGAGAGTCGGCGAGGGTCGATCGTGCGCAATCGCCGAAGTGGTCAGGTCAGGCCAAGGCCATGGAACACGTCGAGAATCACTTCCCGATCGGTGAAGCGAGCCGAGGGCGCCACGTGGTTCGGGACTCCGAACCCGAGCCGGTGGCAAAGGCTGAAACTCACGGGTTCGGAGTCCCGAACCACGTGGCACACCGGAACCATCGAGAACCCGGGAAGTGATCCCCGGCCGATTCCTAAGCCCGCAACAGGCGGAGGGCGTTGACGGTCACCAGCAGGCTCGCGCCGACGTCCGCGCCAATCGCCAGCCAGAGGTTCGCCTGCCCAAGCACCGCCAGCATGAGCACCGCCGCCTTGGTCACCAGCGCCAGAGTGACGTTCTGTCGGATCAAAGAGAGGGTCCGACGGCTGTGGCGGACCAACCAGGGGAGCGCTCGCAGGTCGTCGGCCATCAGCACGACGTCGGCGCTCTCGAGCGCCGCGCCGCTGGAGACGCCCCCCAGCGCCACGCTCACCCGGGCCGACGCCAGCGCGGGGGCGTCGTTGACTCCGTCTCCCACCATCCCGGTCGGGCCGTGCTCGGCGTCGAGTCGCGCCACCGCGTTCACCTTGTCGGCCGGCAGCAGCCCCGCGTGGTGGTCGGTCACCCCCAGTCGTTGGGCCACCGCCGAGGCGGTCCTCGGGTTGTCGCCCGTCAGCATCACCGTCCTCAGACCCAGTTCCGAAAGCTCCGCCAGCACCGTCGACGCCTCGCCCCGAGGCGCGTCCGCCAGGCGGATCCAGCCCATGGGACCAGTCGCCGCCGAAACCGCCACCGCGGTCCCCTCGGCACGTTCCGCGACGTCCAGGCGGGCGTGGAAATCGGGCTCGCAAACTCCCGATTCGTCCAGATATCGATGGCTGCCAATGTGATAAGGTTCCGAATCCACGCTCCCCCGCGCTCCAAGGCCGGGGTAGGCGGTGTAGTCCTCGGCCTGGGGAACTTCCAGCCGGAGGTCCCTGGCGTGCCTGGCGATCGCCTTGCCCAAAACGTGACCGCCGCGATCGCCGAGGGCCGCGGCGATCCGCAGCAGGTCGTCGCCGCCGTGGCCCGTCGCGCTGACCACCTCGACCACGTCGGGCTCGCCTCGGGTCAGCGTTCCGGTCTTGTCGAACGCCAGCACGCGGAGCCTGCCGACCTCTTCCAGGTATCGCCCCCCCTTGATCAAGACGCCTCGCCGGGCCGCCGAGGCCAGCGCGCTGACGACGGCCACCGGCGTGGCGATGACCAACGCGCAAGGGCACGCGATGACCAGCACCACCAAACCCCGAGAAAACCATGCGATCCCGTCCGTCGGCAGGCCCGACGCCAGCCGACCCAGCGGCACGCCCAGCATCACCACCAGCGCGGTCCCCACCACCAGCGGCGTGTACCACGCGGCGAATCGCTCGATCCGACGCTCGACCGGGGCCTTCCCCGCCTGAGCCTGGCGAACGCTGGCGATCACCCGGGAAATCAAGGCGTCTCCCAGCGGGCCGGCCGCCTCGATCTCCAGGGCCCCCTCTCCGTTGACCGTCCCCGCGTACACCTCGTCGCCAGGCTCGCGGAGGAGCGGTAGCGACTCCCCCGTGATCGCCTTCTGGTCGACGCTCGAACGGCCCTGGACGACCCGGCCGTCGACAGGCACCCGCTCGCCGGAACGGACGCGAACCCGATCCCCCTGGCGAACCTGATCGGCCGGGATGATCGTCACGAGTCCGTCGAGGCCCACGACCTCGGCCGTCGTCGGAGCGACCTCCAGCAAGGCCCGCACCGCCCTCCGGGCTCGGGAGAGACTGACCCCTTCCAGCACCTCGGAAAGCCCGAACAGGAACACGACCGTCGCCGCCTCGTCCCACTGGCCCAGCAGCGCCGCGCCGATCACCGCCAGGCCCATCAAGACGTGAATGTCGAACCGGGCCCGACGCAACCCCCGCCAGGCCCGAGGAAACAGGTCCATCCCTCCCAGCGCCACGGCCAGGACGTGAAAGCCCCGATTGATTTCGGTCGGCCAACCCAGGGCCCCTCCCAGGACCCCAACGGCCAACGCCAGGCCCGATCCGACCGTCGCGGCGGTCCGGCCGTGGCGCGACCACCAGGAGTTGGGTTCGTTTCGCGATGACGCGGCCACGCCGATCAAGGCCGCATGCATCCCGGCTCGATCGGAGACGCGCTGGATCAGAGCGGCCGGGTCGGTCAAGCTCGGGTCGTAATCCACGGTCATCGTCCCGTGGATCAGATCAAAGCCCAGCCCGACGACCCCGGCCGCCCCGTTCAGCGCGGCGTTCAGGGCGTCGGCCTCGACCGGGCAA
>JBFWRA010001084.1:0-2552 GCA_050249155.1 Isosphaeraceae bacterium
AGAGTCTTTGACGCCTTCGGGTTGACGACGCGCGGTGGGGGCCGGTACGATCGGCCCTTTCCGACCGAGACAAGCCCCCGAGCCAGGCGGGCCTCGCCGGCGCGAGCGAACACGATCCGTCCGAGGACAACAGGTACATGCCGCGGAAAAAATTTGGCCGTAACCGCAAGAACCGTTGCCGGTTCTGCACCCCAGAGGGATGTCCACGCCCGGCGTACGTCGACTACAAGGACGTCGGCCTTTTGAAGAAGCTGTGCACCAACCAGAGCAAGATGTTCTCCAGGAAGAGAAGCGGGAACTGCGCGGCCTTCCAGCGAGCCTCCAGTGACGCCGTGAAGCGAGCCAGGTTCATGGCGCTGATCCCCTACGTCGGCGAGTAACCTCGCCGATCACGGATCGAGAGTGGGCCAATGGGATCAACCGTCGCGGGGCGGAGACCAACCTAAGTTGGTCTCCGCCCCGCGACGGTTCGAAGGCGAGGTTCCGCACGCTGGCGAGGATCACGCGCCCTTCAGGTATCGCAGGAACGCGTCGTCGATCTCCTGGGAGGTCCGGCCGAGTCGTTCCGGCAACCCCAGCCCCGAGGTCCGGCGCACCCGGCCCTGGACGGCGTCGCGGACGTAGTCGAGGAACGCCTCGCGATACGTCCCGCCTTCGCCGTGCAGGAGGAAGGCGGTCAGCGCGGACGCCTGTTGGTAGTGCCGGTAAATATCGACCCGGTGGTTGAACGCGCGCTTGTCGAAGCTGAGGAATCGGTCCAGGGGAACGAGCGCTCCCTCGGCGGTGAGCGACGCCCGCGCCTCCTCGTTTCGAGCCCCGACCAGCCCGCCAATCCTCAAGGAGCCGTCGGGTTGCGGGAAGAGGGTTTCGAAGTAAGTGCCCAGCCCCTCGAACACCCAGAAATTGCCGTCGTTGCCTCGATAGTCGTCGGGTCCGGCGACGCCCGACTCCCAGAGCAACTGATGGGAGACCTCGTGGTGGAGGGTGGCGGTCACGGGGAGTTCCCCCTTGGCGTCGCGGAAGAAGAAGGCGTGCCCTCGCGTCGATCTGGGGAGGATCCCCGCGGGGAAATAGATGCCCAGGCTCTTGGTGATGCCCGGCCCCTCGAAGGGGCGTAGGTAGTCGTTGAACTCCTTGCGAGTGGCGAAGTACGAGACCTCGTGGCGAGCTTCCTCGCGCTCTCCCACCTGCGATTTGGAACGGTATCGCTGGGCCAGTGGCAGCCTTGATTCGCCGATCACGTCGGCGAAATGGGCCTGAAACAGCTCGTGAAGATGTTCGAGGTCTTTTCCGAAGGCGATCGCCTCCGACAGGGGCACGTTGGTCTGGATATGGAAGTGCTCGGTGTCGATCCGCCAGCCGTTGGGATACTTCCTCCGGAGCGCGTCGGCCCGTTCCGCCGGTAGCCAGGATTTGGGCACTCCTCCCACGACGGGACCTGGCAATTCTCCGTTTTCCAGGTGGAGGACCCAGTCGCGAGGGACCCAGCCGTAGACCGGGTGAAGCGTGTTCCCGAGTTCGAACTGCCGGACGGCGTAGGGGGTCGCCCAGCCATCGTTGTGCCGAACGAAGCCAAGCAACCGTCTCGCCTCCTCGTGGTCGGGGTCGCGGGCGATCACGCCCCGGAGGCACTCGTCGGCCAGGGCGAAGTGACGGGGCTGTTCGTTGGCCGCTCGGTTCGCCAGGGCGAAGAGCGCGGAGGCCGCCTCAACCCGGATCTCGGTCAGGGGTTTGGGCCAGTCCCCCTGGCCTTGGCCTTGAGCTTCGCCGGAGGTGGCGGGTGGCGGGGGGGCGTCCAGGGGGGGAATGTCGATTTCGGGAAGTGGGAGGAACCGTCGAGAGCCGTCGGCGGGGGCGGGCGCTGGCAGAAGCGCCTTGACCTGGTCGGCTCGTTTCCCCTGGCCTTCCTTGACGAGTTTCTCAGCCAAGGCGTGGAGGGCCTGGGCCTCGCGGTCGAGAATCGCCTGGCGATCTCGCTGGAAGGGGCGTGACGACTCGGTCGCCGACGTCGGAGGCGGAACTTGCAAGACCAGGCTCAGCCCGACGATTCCCGCGCAGAGGTTCATGAGCGACTCCTTGGGAGATCGGCCGCGTCGGGCCGCCCTGACGCGCCTGGGGATGGGCTGGACGCCCTGGCCATCCCCGCGCACAATGCCCGACCTTGGAGGAGGAGCGCTCCGGCCACCTTCAAGATCCGGATCCAGGAGCACGGTCCAAGGACAAGGAGTCGGCCCGATGTCCATCTCCAGACGGCTCAGCGTCCCGAACCTGGCGTTCCTCCTGGTCGGCCTGGCGGTGGGATGGGCCCTCGCCGGGGTCCGAACGCCCACTCTACGCGCCCAGGCGGGGGACCGCTGGGAGGAGTCGGTCCTGGCCACGGGGCCGATGTTCATCAGGAACAACAAGGGGACCGAGGTTCAGGTCGCGCAGGACGCGATCTACTATCTCGATTATCGTCGAGGGCTGCTTCTGGGCACAGTCCCCTCGTTGCAGCAAACCGTCGGTGGGACGAAGGTGATCGACTCCTTCGCCGAGCGCGACCTGGCGGCCGA
>JBFWRA010001085.1:0-2551 GCA_050249155.1 Isosphaeraceae bacterium
TCGGGGTCGACGTAGCTCTTGAAGTCCTCGTCCTCGTCGTCTCGGAAGAGGCGACGGAGGATGATCGACTCGTCGGAGAATCCGAGCTTGTGATAATACGTCCAGGCGGTGTCCCAGATCAGGTCGGGGGATTTCTGATTCTTCCGCACTCCGTCCTGGAGGAAGGTGATCCCCTTCTTGATCCAGTCGTACTTGTCCTCCGGGGCGTCCCACTCGACCGAGACGTTGTAGGCGAGGTTCCACCCCTGGAAGGTCCAGACCGACAGGAAGTGGGGCTGAAGCTTGGTGATGAGGTCGACCCGGGCGGCCATCCGGTCCCAGTCCTGCTCGCGTTTGAGCTCCTCGGCCTGGGTCCAGAGAACGTTCGCGGCGATCCCACGCGCACCGCCCAGCAGGGCGAGCTTCAGCATGAAGCTACCGGTGTCGACCTGGCCCATGGCGGCCTCGCCGAGGTCCCGGTTGCGTTTTTCCTCGTTGAGCCAGTTGGCGTACGGGAACATCGCGCCGAAGAGACCGACGATGACGAGCCCGTAGATGAGTTTGCGGATCTGGTTGGCGGATGTCATGCGGCCACCTCACGATTCTTCAAGATGAAGTATCCGGCGATGGAGAACGGCAAGGCGTAGGCCAGCGCGAGCAGGAAGTTCCCGAACATCAGGCTTCCGCTCACGGCGAACCCGTCGGCGACGGTGTTGCTCACGTCCATGGCCGCGAAGTTCGGGACGATGTAAACCAGGAGCGACATGACGGGCATGATCAACGAGTCGAGCGTCTTGGCCGTGACGACCGGCAGGGTCGGGGTCAGGTCGCTCATCTGGTTGTCGTGCGTCAGCAGGCGGATCAGCGACTCGAACGGGCCGCCGCCGATGAGGCTCTGCCGGGTGAAGTCCAGCAGGAAGGCGAACGCCACCTGACCGGCCAGGAAGAAGGCGATGGTCGTCAGCAGCGCCACGGGCCAGCTCAGGAAGGTTCCCGCGAAGACGCCGATCGCCGTCAGGACCATCGCCTGAAGCCAGACGCCGAAGAGCCCCTTCATGAAGTTCGTGCCAAAGTCCCCCGAGCTGGCGAGTAGGAACAGGTCGCTCTCGGCCATGCCGAGGTATTGGTTCTGGCTGATGCAGCGGACCTCGATCTTGAGGTCGCCGCCCGAGCCCGCCAGGATCGACGAGGGAAGCGTTTGACGATTGGTGTAATACTCGCGGATCGGGAAGATGTTGCGGTATTCCGCGCCGGTCTGGGGGTTCGTCGCCTGAAGCTCGGCGAAGACCGGCTCACCGACCTTGCCCTTGGTGGTTCGATAGACGTTGAACGTCATTTCCAGGGGAACCGGCGGGGAGTGAAGTCTGGCGGACTCGGCCCTCAGCGAGGCGACCTGCGCGGCGTTCTCGGCTTTTTCCGCCTCGGCGATCCGGGCGTCCAGGGCGTCGGCGTCGGCCTTTTTCTTCTGGTAGGCCGCCTGGGCGGTCTGAAGCCTGGTCCTCGCTCCGCTGATGATCGAATCGAGTTCCTTGGAACGGCTGGCCGAGAGGCCCGGTTGCCGCTGTTCCTCCTCGGCGCGGGCGATGGTGCTTTGCAATCCCGCCGCCTCGTCGAGCAGCGCTTCGACGGTGTCGGGCTTTAGAAGCAGGCTCACGGGAATCCGACGGTCCATGAGGATCGGCTGTGCACCCTCCGGGCTCAACGGGTCGGGAACGATCCCGAACCGCCAGATCGCGGTGGAGGGGGTCGCACCCTCGATGTGGCTCCTCGGCTCCCGCATCGACTGTTCCTGTCCCACGTCGATCCCTCGGGCGTGGGGGGTTCCTCGCGAGTCGATGAAGCTCAACGAGCCGTAGACCGGCACGCGGGCCGACATGCGGGTTCGGATCTGGTCGGCCTGCTCTCGAAGCTGTTTGGCCTCGGTGACTCGGTCCTGCTGGAGCGCTCGGGCGGCGGCGGCGTCGGTGACCTGAATCGCGCCGTTGACTGTTCGCCAGAGGTAAACCAGGCTGATCCCGCCGAAAATGACCACGAGGAACGTGACCAGGGTCATGAATCCGAGCATGCGTCCCCAGACCAACTCCAGACGGCGGACCGGCTTGGAAACGACCGTGTAGATCGTCTGACTCTGGATGTCCTGGGGCAGGCTGAGCGGGGTGAGGATCGTGACCATCACCGTCAGCAGCAGCGAACAGAGCAGGAGCAGGGTGCCGACGTAGAGCCGACCCAGTTCCGCCGGACGGGGAGGCTGGAGGAACCAGTGCGTGAACGCCAGCACGACCAGGAACAGAACGATCACGACCCAGGGGGCCTGGGCGCGTCGAACCGCCTCCGTCACACTGAGCCGGGCGATGGCGAAGAGGCGTCGGGCGCGGACGTTGAAGAGTTCGCCGAGCAACTGGAACAGGACCCGGATCATGACGACGTAACCCATGTACGTCGCGCTGAAGCGAGCACCGGTGGAGATCCCGTCGGCCCAGCTCGCCGCGATGTTCGTGGTGCCGGTGATCCTGACGTTGTAGTCGTACCGAAGCAGCAAGCCCACGCCGATCCCCAACGCGAGGGCCACGTG
>JBFWRA010001086.1:0-2547 GCA_050249155.1 Isosphaeraceae bacterium
CACAACCCGCCTTCCGCGACCATGGACAATCTGGTAGGACGTAACCTCCCGGCGCTCCCTCGCCGGGCACCCGGCCCGGGGCGACGGACCTCCCCGGCGGTCACCTCGCGCAAGGAGGACTCGCGATGCTCAGGCGCAACCTCGCGGTTGGCTTCACCCTCGCTCTCGGCCTGCCGTTCCTCCTCGCCAGCCCGAACCCAGCGGCCGCTCAGGACTTCGGCAAACTCCTCGAACGCGCCGCGAAGGAAACGCTCCGCGAGGCGATCGCCCCGCCAGGTCGGCCCCGAAACGTCCCGACCGCTCCAGGACAGCCCGGCGCTCCCGCCGTACCCGGCGCTCCCGCGGCCCCCGCCGGCGTGACACCCTCGGGTTCCGGCTCTCGACTGGCCGACGCGGTCCTGGGCACCCTCGGTGGCGGCGCGCAGCGTCGCAGCGAGACCTACCCGGTCAAGACCGCCGACGGTTGGACGCTCGTCGCCCACCGTTATCGACCCGCCACCAGCCCGCCCCCCGGCTCCTCGCCGGTCATCCTCTGCCACGGCTTAACCTATAGCGCGGCCTTCTGGGACCTCGACCCGTCGTGCAGCTTCGCCGAATACCTGGCGGGGCAGGGCTTCGACGTCTGGGCCGTGAGCCTTCGAGGTTCGGGCCTGAGCCAGAAATGGGTCTGGAGCGTCGACGACGCGCCCGAGGCCCTCATCGGTTCGGCGCTTCGACGATCGACTGGCGGCAAGCTCGGCGGAAGCACCGGTTACGCCTCCGTCGACCCCAAATATGCCAACTGGACGATGGACGACCATATCATCCACGACGTCCCCGCGTTCGTGCAACTGGTGAGGCGGCAAACCGGCGCGGCGGAGGTGGCCTGGGTCGGACACTCGATGGGTGGCATCGTCGCCTTGGCCCACCTGGCGAGGTTCCAGAACCCCGGGATCGGCAAACTCGTGACGGTCGGTAGTCAGATGACCATGCTTGACGGACAACTTCCCGTTCAATTCATGAGGGAGTTGATCACGACCCGCCAGCGCGAGGTGTCCGGCATGCTTCGGGGGCCGGAACTGATCGCCCAGTCCCGGACGAGCGTCCACAATCTGTTCTTCAACGTCCGCAACGTCAGCCAGCCCGTGTACGACGCGCTGGGAACCTGGGCGATGGACCTGCCCTCGATCGGGCTGATGCAGCAATACCTCTCGATGTCGGAACGGGGAGAGCTGCTCGACGCCCGGAAGCAATACAGCTACACCCGCAACCTCCGCAACGTGACGGTCCCCTTGCTGGTCACCTGTGGCGCGTCGGACCAGTTCGCCCCACCCCAGGTGCAAAAAGAAATCGTCGACCGGGTCGGATCGACGGACAAGACGCTGATCATCTTCGGCCGAGCCCAGGGCTACGCCGTCGACGCTGGCCACAACGACGCCCTGGTCGGCCTGAACTCGCGGACTCAGGTGTTTCCCGTGATCGCCCGCTGGCTCACCGGGTCGCGATGAACGCGAAGGAGACTCCGTGGTCGTACCACGGGGGCTGTCCTGTTATCATCCCGGGGAGTCTGGCGACCCGCTCGGTCGAGGTCGTGATGACTACTCCTCAACAGGACGCTCCGTCATGCGCTTCGCCCGGTCGCTGTTCCTCGTTCTCTTGATACTGCCCCGATTCACCAGGGCCGACGGCCCGTTCCACCTCAAGGATGGTGAGACGGTCCTGTTCCTTGGCGACAGCATCACCCAGGCGGGGCGTTACGTCGTCGACGTCGAGGCGTTCCTGCTGACGAGGTTTCCCGACAGGTCGTTCACGATCGTCAACCACGGGATCAGCAGTGAGACGGTCTCGGGAACCAGTGAGCCGGACCACGACCCCCGACGGCCCGATGCGCACAACCGATTCACCAGGGACGTCACCGCGTGGTCGCCCGACGTCCTGGTCGCTTGCTTCGGCATGAACGATGGGAATTACTTTCCCTTCGAAGCCGATCGGTTCGCCAGGTACCAGGCTGGGGTGAACCGGCTCCTCGATCGGGCCAGGGACGAGGCGCGTGTGAAGCGCGTCACCCTGTTGACCCCGCCCCCGTTCGACCCGTACCGCCGCCGGGCGAGTGACGCCGAGGCGACCACATATGGTTACAAGTTCGCGTCCATCGATTACGATCAGACCCTTGGGCGCTATTCCGACTGGCTGCTGACCTTGCCCAGGGATCGGCCGGGGCTGCTGGTGGTGGACGTTCACTCCGCGCTCAACGCCCACCTGGCCGAGCGTCGCAAGCGAAAGGTGAGCTACTTCCTCGCCGGGGACGCCGTGCATCCGAACCCGACCGGGCACTGGCTGATGGCCCAGGCGCTCTTGCTCGCCTGGAACGCTCCGGCGGTCGTCGCCGAGGCGACCGTGAGCGCCTCGGAGCGAAAGGCCCTCTCGGGAGAAGTCCGCGACGTGAGCGCCGAGGAGGACGAGGGCCTGACATTCACCTGGCGATCCCCCTTGCCCTTGCCTGTGGACCCCGCGTGCGACCCGGCGTCCCTCGCGCTGGAACGCGTCGGCGAGCGCCTCAACCGTTAT
>JBFWRA010001087.1:0-2543 GCA_050249155.1 Isosphaeraceae bacterium
CGTCGGCGGGCCTCTCCTCGCGATCCGCGGCGAAACCACCGGCGACCTCGCGCGTCTCGGGCCCTCCGGTGGATCCCTCGATCGCCGACCCGATCGCGGCGGCCCTCGACGCGATCGCGCGTTGCCTGGAGCGCTTCGCCGAGGTCCGGGACTATCGCTGCAAATTCGTCAAGCGCGAGCGGATCGACGGGACCTTGAATCCTCCGCACGTCATGAGGATGAAGGCCAGGACCTCGCCACGCAGCGTGTACTTCAAGTTCGAGTGGCCCAACAAGGGGCGAGAGGCGATCTTCGTCGAGGGCCGACACAAGGGCAAGGTCGTCGCCCATGACGTCGGCCTTTTCAAGGTCCTCGCGGGAACCATGTTGCTGGACCCCAAGGGCGCGACCGCGATGGAGGATTGCCGACACCCCATCACCGAGGCCGGACTGGGCGCTCTGGTCGAGACCGTCGCCAAGCATTGGGCCGTGGAACTCAAGCCTGGGGATTCCATCATCAACATCCGGCCGGACATGACGTTCGCGGACCGGAAGGTGACCCTCATCGAGTCGATCCACCCCACCCGCAAGCCCGAGTTCTTGCACCACAAGGTTCGGCTTTACATCGATCACGAGCACGGACTGCCGGTCCGGCTGGAGGCGTACGACTGGCCAAAGGCGCCGAGTGCCGCCCCGGAACTCCTCGAGGAGTACAGCTATCTGGAACTGGAACTCAACGTCGGATTGAGCGATGCCGACTTCGACCCGGCCAACCGCGCGTATTCCTTCGGTCGGTTTTAGTCGCCGACCCGAGAACGGAGGAGAGGGGAGACGGGGCTCGATGCGCGAGGAGGGGGCTACCGGAATCGTTCCCGATTGGGTAGGCTAGGCCCCCGAACTCGATCACCACCCCGAGCCTTCCTCCCGAGTCGTCGAGCCGTCATGCCGAGGTCCTTCCAGCAAGAGCTCGTCGGAGTCTTTGGCCACCCGGTCGCGGAAAACCCGACCCAGGCGATGATCGAACCCGCCTTCGCCGCGATGGGCCTGGACTGGCGGTATCTCACCGTCGAGGTGCTCCCCGGAGCGTTGGGCGACGCGGTTCGTGGGGCCCGCGCGATGAATTGGCGGGGCTTCAACTGCACCATTCCCCACAAGGTCGCCGTCATCCCCTTCCTCGACGCCCTCAGCCCCTCGGCGGAAGCCATCGGCGCCGTGAACTGCGTCGTGAACCGGTCGGGAACGCTCGTGGGTGAGAACACCGACGGCAAGGGATTCCTCCAATCCGTCTCCGCGGTGCGTCCCATTCCCGGAGTGCGCGCGGTGATTCTCGGAGCCGGCGGCGCGGCCAGGGCGATCGCCGTGGAACTGGCGCTCGCCGGCGCGTCGACGATCACCGTGGTCAATCGCTCGCCGGAGCGCGGCCAGACCCTCGCCAGTCTCGTGACCGAACGGACCGGCGTGACCTCGAAATATGAACCCTGGGACGGCGTGATCTCGATTCCCGAGGAGACCGACCTGCTGGTCAACGCCACCTCGATCGGACTGTTCCCCGACGTGGACGCCCGGGTTCCCGCCATCCTGGATCGCGTCACACCCGACTGCCTGGTCTGCGACGTGATCCCCAACCCTCCCCGTACCCGATTCGTCCGGGACGCCGAGGCGATCGGACGCAAGGTCCTCGACGGCCTGGGAATGCTCGTCAATCAGGGAGTGATCGGAATCCAACTGTGGACCGACCGCGCGCCCGACCCCGCCGTGATGCGTCGCGCCCTCGAAGACGTGTTCGCGTGTTGACTGCCAACGGGTTCCCAATTTCGATCGATGGGTGATCACTCGGCCTCCCATTTCGTCGAGCCCCTCAGCGGGAAGGGCGATCAGGGTGTCACTTTCGTGTCACCGAGACGCGCGGACCGGATCGCCGCGACTTCGACGTAATTGTTTTGACGACGGGGGGCTTGCGTTCTATCCTGGGGCCTCGACGTCGGCCCCGGCACGCGTTGTGCGATAAAGATACCGTCGCCCTCGGACGCCGAGGGCCGTCTGGGAGGGGATTTCCCATCCGATCATCCTCAGTGAGTGGGAGCGATCCATGCTGGTCTTGAGCAGGAAGCTTGGTGAGAAAATCGTCATTGGTGACAACATCGTCGTGACCGTGGTCAAGATCGATCGGAACCAGATCCGGCTCGGAATCGAGGCCCCACACGAAGTGTCGGTCTATCGTGAGGAGATCGCCCCGCCTCGCAACGCCAGGGCGTCGACGGTGGAGATCGAGTCACGCTGAACGGACGTCGGGCCAGACCGCGCGCAAAGCGTCCGCCGTTTTCTGGGCGGCTTCCAAGGGATTCAGCCCCGCGAGGGCTCGACATCCGGGCATCGGCTCGGCCGTGACAGGCCCGTCGTAGCCCGCGCTGGCCAACGTCTGGAGCAGCGCCGCGGTGCCCACGGCATCGTGCTCCCCGGGAAGTCCCCGGTCCCAGTCCCGGATCGCCTCGCGGTCGTCCGGGAAATTCGCGGGCAAGTCGGCGACGTGGACCCAGACCACGCGGTCCACGCCCCAGGCCAGTC
>JBFWRA010001088.1:0-2540 GCA_050249155.1 Isosphaeraceae bacterium
GGCCGAACATCCCAGCGCCGCCGAGGCCCGTCGCGGGTCGTCCTCCGCGACGTCGAGATGGTCCAGGGCCTCCGCGAGCATGGCGGGGAAGTCGTCGTGCGAGGGGCTGATGGTCAGCTTGCCCCCTCGGCAGCGCGACCGCCAGAGGGGCGTCGGCGGTTCTCCAGGCGCGACGGCCCGACGGATCTCCAGGGCCAGGATCAATCGGAGCCGAAAGTAGGCGGCCTTGAGGTTCTCCCCCTGGGATCGGCGTTCGGACGCCTCGGCGGTTAAACCGGTGGGTCGGTGCGTCAGGATCACGGCGGTCTCGACCTTGTTCCGGTTCTGACCGCCAGGACCGGAACGCCTGGTGAACCGGGAGTCGCATTGCCTGGCCAACGCCTGAAGGTCGATCGCGGCGGGGTGCGGGTCGGTCTGGATCACGTGGGAACGCGTCCCCTTGGCGTTGCGAGGCGGAGAGCCGTCAGTTTACCCGCGAGCGTCCCGGTCGAGGAACGCCAAGCTCCCGAAGTGTCGACCGGCGTGTGGCTTGGCGACTGGCCGGCGGGGTGTTCCGGGGTTGCTCCCGAGGCGGAACGCCGCTAACGTGTGGACCGGTTCGCACCCCCCGCGTTGACCCCCATCGCCCCCTCGCGAAACGACGCCCCCCCAGGGAGAGACGTTGTCGCTGATCGCCTCCCCGGTTTGGAAACGTCAGGCCAAGCGCGCCGTCAAGGCCGTGGTGGCGGTCGCCGTGCTCTGGGCGGTCGGCCGGCACGTTCTGCGGACCTGGCGCGAGCTACAGGAACAAGGGGGGACGCTCCGCGTCGATCCCTTGTGGGTCCTGTTCGGCGGTTCGCTTTACCTCCTGGGGCTCGCGGCCTGCGGGGTTTATTACGGGAAGCTCCTTCAGGCGAGCCCGACCCCCGTCCCGATCGGCGTCGCGGTCCGCGCGTACCTCATCAGCCATCTGGGGAAATACGTCCCGGGCAAGGCGATGGTGGTGGTGATGCGGGTCGGGCTGTCGGTCCCCCACGGCGCCAGGGCGTCCACGGCCGCGATCGCGACGTTTTACGAGACGCTCGTGATGATGACCGCCGGGGCGCTGCTCGCGGCGGTCGGCTTCGCGACGGGGCCACGCCCCGTGCAAGGGGTTCCGATCCTGATGGCCTCGATGCTCACGCTGGCGTTCCTGGTGGTGGTCGAGCCCCGGCTCTTTCCCAGGATCGCCACGCTGGTCTCGACCCCGTTCAAGGGGGTCGGGGCCGACGCCTCGCCCCGGTTCAGCAACCGGCTGCTGGGGTCGGGGCTCGGCTGGACCCTGCTGGGCTGGATCCTCTTGGGTCTGAGCCAGGTGGCGGTGGTGCGCGGAGTCTCCTCGCAGGGGGTTCCCCTGGCGCTCTGGCCGCTGGTGGCCGGTTGCGTGGCCCTGGCGACGGTGGCGGGATTCGTGGTCGCGGTCCTGCCGGGCGGTCTGGGTGTTCGGGAGTGGGTCTTGATGACGGCGCTGGGGCCCGCGCTTGGCCAGGAGAGGGCCGTCATCGCCGCCCTGGCCCTGCGATTAACCTGGGTTCTCGCGGAAGTGGTCGCCGCGGGCTTGCTCGCGCTGTGGCGTCCCGCGACACTAAAGCCGAAGCCGACCACGGTGGAGGCCCCGACCGAGGCGATCGTCCTTCCCGCGACGGAACCGCACCCCCAATGATCAGCGTCGTGATCCCCCTGTACAACGAGGCCGAGAGCCTCGCCACGCTGCACGCCGAACTTGACCGGGTCTTCGACGAACCAGGGCGTGGCCCCGTCGAGTTTCTGTTCGTCGACGACGGCAGTCGGGACGGCTCCTGGAGCGTCGTCCGAGACCTGGCGAGGCGCGACCCCCGCGTCCGGGCCTTTCGGCTCCGCAGGAATTTCGGCAAGGCCGCCGCCCTGACCGCCGGCTTCCTCGCCGCCCAGGGGGAAATCGTCTTCACCATGGACGGCGACCTTCAGGACGATCCCGCGGAGATTCCCCGGTTTCTCGCCAAACTCGACGAGGGAGAGGGCCTGGACGTCGTCAGCGGGTGGAAGAAGCGCCGGCACGATCCCTGGCACAAGGTGTATCCCAGCCGGATCTTCAACGCCCTGGTCAGCCGGCTGACCGGCTGCCGGCTCCACGACCACAACTGCGGTTTCAAGGTGTATCGCAAGGCCGTTCTCGACGAGGTCGAGATCTACGGCGAGCTTCACCGATTCGTCCCGGTCCTCGCTCACGCCAGGGGTTTTCGAGTCGGCGAGATCGAGGTCAATCATCGATCACGAAAGTTCGGTTCGTCAAAATATGGCTTTTCACGATTCATGAAGGGATTGCTCGACCTATTGACCGTTCGTTTCCTCACCGGGTTCGCGCACCGTCCGCTGCACGTCCTGGGGGGCCTGGGCCTGATCCTGCTGGGCGTGGGAAGCCTGGGTCTGGTTTACCTCGCGGTCCTCTGGCTGCTAGGCGAACGCCCGATCGGCACGCGGCCACTGCTGATTTACTCCGTGGCGGTGCTCGTCGTGGGCATGCAGCTTCTGTCCGTCGGCGT
>JBFWRA010001089.1:0-2538 GCA_050249155.1 Isosphaeraceae bacterium
CACCTGACGACGACGCAACCACGCCCAGCACCATCCGGCTTTCCGAACGACCCGACACCAAGCGACGACCGACAACGTATGATCTGGCTCTCAGTTTCTTGGGAGCCCGCCCCATTCGCTACGCATCCGCCGATGCGATGGCCATGATTTTGATCCCCACACCCGAGCTGAACCCGATCACGACTCCAGATCCTCTTGGTAAGCGTAGGGCCGCGGGTCGATCGTCCCGACCTCTTGATGGTAAGACAACCACAGCCTGATACAACGACACGCCGAGCGAGTGCTTCGTCACTGTGCGAAGGAGACGTCCGTTCATCATCCGCAAACGAATCCATGCTCAATTTAATATAGGTTTGACGATCTCCTCGGGCTGATCGAAGATCTCAGAAATCGGTAACGACTGTGCATTTCGGATTTCCCCAGACGTGGACCGGCAAGGGCTCGACGTCCGGGCCGGGTCGTGCGATACAGACGGGGAGCGTCGCCCTCGCGTCCAAACCCCCGTCCCAACGCCTGGGGAACTCGCATGATCGCCCCTCTGGAGCCTTCGCCCGTCGCTTCCTGGGACCGCCGGGCCTTCCTGGCCACCGGCGCTTCGGCGTTGACCGCCGCGAGTTGGAGGCGGGTCCTCGGGGCCAATGACCGCGTCGGCGTCGGATTCATCGGCTATGGCCTGATCGGCAAGCGGCATCTCCTGGATTTCCAGTCGCAAGGCGACGCGGACCTCGTCGCCGTGGCCGAGGCGCATCGCGGAAGGAAAGACGAGGCCCTCGCCCTGATCGGCGGCTCGGCCAAGGGGTACGACGACTTCCGCAAACTCCTCGACGACAAGGACGTCCAGGCCGTGGTCGTCTCCACGCCCGACCACTGGCACGCCCTGCAAACCATGCTCGCCTGCGCGTCGGGAAAGGACGTCTACGTCGAGAAGCCGCTCACCCTCTTCGTCAAGGAGGGGCGCTGGATGATCGACGTCGCCCGGCGCTCTAAAAGCGTCGTGCAGGTCGGCACCCAGCAGCGTTCCGGGCCGCACTACCAACGGGCCAGGGACTTGATTCGGGAGGGCGCGCTGGGCGAGGTCGTCTCGGTCCGGATGAGTTCCTTCCGCAACGTCATGCCAGGGTTCGGATCGCCCCCCGACGGCGACCCGCCCGACGATCTGGACTGGGAGATGTGGCAAGGCCCCGCCCCCCGACGTCGGTACAACCCGAACCGGGCGATCTACCACTTCCGGTGGTTCTGGGACTATTCGGGGGGCCAGATGACCAACCTCGCCGCCCACGCGCTGGATATCGCGCACTGGTATCTCGGGGCCGTGGGGCCGAAGTCGGTCACCAGCGTGGGCGGCCGATTCTCCCTGACCGACGTCGGCGAGACCCCCGACACCCAGGATACCCTCATCGAATACCCAGGCTTCACCGCGGTCTGGTCGCATCGCGAGGCCAGCCGTGGCGGCGCACGCGGAGGGCTGGAGTTCTTTGGAACGCACGGCGGGCTTTCGATCTCCCGAGAGGGCTACATACTCACCGGCGACCCGAGGATCGACCCCGACGACGCCGTCCCACAGTTCGCCGGCGCTCATCCTGTCGGCGGGCCGAAGCGATCCGGGCGAACAGGCTCCCTGGAACCCTGGACCCCGGCACGCGAGGATCGCTCCGGAAACGCGCAGGACCAACTGCGCCGGCACGTTCGAAACTTCCTCGACGCGGTCAAGTCGCGAGCCGAACCGATCTCGGACCTGGAAAGCGCCCACCGGGTCGCGACGGTCTGCCACCTGGCGAACATCTCCCTGCGACTGGGCCGAGGCCTGCGCTGGGACCCCGATCGCGAGGAGGTCGTCCAGGACGACGAGGCGAACCAGCGGCTCGAACGCCCCTACCACGCCCCCTGGGACCGCGAACTCAGGGCCCTGGGAGTCAACTAGTTATATGAACATGTCACGCCGAAGCGCGATCGCCGCCGCGGGGCTGGCTCTGGCCGGGGGGGCCGCTCGAACCGCCGTCGGCGAAACGAAGCCAACCGGGATGGGGATCGTCATCCACTCCTACGGGATCAGGCGTTTCCCCGATCCGTTGGCGTTCTTGAGGCACTGCCGCGCGCTCGGAGCGGCGGGGGCTCAGACCTCGCTCGGGGCTCCGGACGACCGTTCCCTCGAAGCGATCCGCGCCTACGCCGAGGAGAACGGCCTCTACCTGGAAAGCACGATCGGATTGCCGAGGGAACGGGAGGACCTGCCCCGATTCACCGCCGAGATCGAGGCGGCCCGGCGTTGCGGCGTCCAGGTCTTCCGGACGGTCCTCATGAACGGCCGTCGTTACGAGGTCTTCGACAGCGCCGAGGGGTTTCGCCAGTTCCGCGAACAGGCCCGACGCGCGTTGGAGTTGGCCCTGCCCGTGGTCGAGGCGCACACGATCCGGATGGCCATTGAGAACCACAAGGACCTTCAATCGCCTGATCTCGTGGAGTTGATCCGCCGGCTTGACAGTCCCTGGGTGGGGGTCTGTCTGGACACCGGCAACAATCTCGCACTGCTGGAAGACC
>JBFWRA010001090.1:0-2537 GCA_050249155.1 Isosphaeraceae bacterium
AGTCGCGAACGCGATCGGCGCGGTGCTCCCTGGCATGCTCGCGCGCGGCAACGGACATCTCTAGGGTATTTCGAGCGTCGCGTGCTGGCGAGGAATGCCCTGGATGCCGGGATACTCGGCGTCGAAGGCCGCGCTCAGCACCTACCTGGAGGGCCTACGACCCGCGCTCAAGCGTCGAGGAGTACTGATCACCACCGTGAACCCCGGATTCTTCCGCACCGGTCTCACCATGGAGACCCCCTTCCGGAGGCCAGTGCCGATGCTGGAACCCGAACAGGCGGCCCAACACGTCGTCCGAGCGATCCTGAAACGACCGAGGGAGTACACCTTCCCCTGGCCGACGGCCTTTGGCATGGGTCTGCTTCGGAAACTCCCGAACGGCGTCTACGATCGGTTGATGGACCAGGCCGGGCCGCGCGCCCTCCTCAACGATTTTTGATGCGCGAACCGATCTCGAACCTGTCGGGTATACTCTCTTGTCGATCCTCCATGAGGAATGAACCGTGACGATCTTGACGAGTGAGTCCCCAACCCCTTGGACCGTCGATCCTGGCCCGTTTCGGTGCCCTGGGTGTCGTGGCGGGTTGACGATTCGCGTCGTGGACGCCCTGTGCCCGGCGTGCGGCCTGATCTACCCGGTGCGGTCGGGCGTGCTGATCGTCAAGGATTCCCTCTCCGCCGACAATCAAATCGCGGCCGACTTTTACAATGGCCCCCTCTGGCCGAAATTCCGATTCTGGGAGAAACTCTTCTGGATGTTCAACGGCGGAGAGCGCCGAGCCCGCGACGTGATTCTCAGGCATCTACCAGAGGCACCCGGCCTCCGGTTGCTCGACGTCGCGATCGGAGACGGCGTCTACACGTCGTGGTTGCCCGAATCCTGGTCGATTCTCGGCGTCGACGTCTCCACGACGCAACTCGCGGCGTGCCAGAAACGGAATTTTGAGCGTGACCTTCGTCTGGTGCTCGCGGAGGCCGAGGACTTGCCCTTTCATGAGAATCAGTTCGACGTGGTTCTCAGTATCGGCGGGTTCAACCACTTCAACGACCCGGAGGGCGCGCTCCGCGAGATGGCGCGCGTCGCCAAGCCCGGGGCCCGGATCGTGGTCTCCGACGAACTCCCCGACCTCACGGATTGGATGGTCGGACGCAAGGTCGGGCTGCCGGGCCTGGACCGCTGGCTGATCTCCCGAGTGATGCGCCTGGGAGACGCGTTCACCGACCTCGTGGAACGGCACCGGACGCTCGATATCGCCGCGATCGGCGCTCGGGTCTTGAGCGACGCCCAGTACGAGGTAATCTGGCACGGCGGAGGCTATCTGCTCGTCGGCACCGCGCCTTGATGGATTCCCATGCGTTTCTCCACGATGATCCTCCGTAATCTCCTCCGTCGCGGGGTGCGCTCCGCGCTCACGGTGCTCGGCCTGGCGATCGGGGTCGCGGCCGTCGTGTCGTTGCTGGGGATTTCCTGGGGATTTGAACACTCTTTCATGACGATCTATGAAACCAAGGAGATCGACCTGGTCGTGATTCGCGCTGGCATTGGCGACCGACTGACCAGCAGCCTTGACGAGACCCTCGAATCCCAGATCGCGGCGGTGCCGGGAGTCAGGCGGGTCGTCGGGTCGCTGACCGACGTGGTCTCCTTCGAGGAGGCGAACCTGGTCAGCGTGCTGGCCAACGGTTGGAAGCCCGAGAGCCTCTTGTTTCAAGGCATCCGCATTCTTAAAGGTCGCACGCTCCGTCCCGATGACGACCGCGCGGTGATACTCGGCCGTGTCCTGGCGATCAACCTGGACAAGACCGTGGGGGACGAGGTCGAGGTCTCCGGCGAACCCTTCCAGGTCGTCGGCATCTATGAGTCCGACAGTCTGTTCGAGAACGGCGGATTCGTCCTGCCGATTACGGAACTGCAAACCCTCATGGGAAGGAAAGGGGACGTCTCGGGCTTCGTGGTCTCCGCCGCCGCGTCCGACCGGAAGTCCGTCGAAGCGCTGAAACGACGGATCGAGGACTCGATTCGTGGCGTGGCGGCCGTGCCCGCGCGTGACTTCGTGCGAAGCGACAATCAGATTCGGCTGGTGAAGTCGATGTCCTGGGCCACGTCGGTGATCGCGATGGTTCTGGGTTCGGTGGGCGTGTTGAACACCATGCTCATGACCGTATTTGAGCGGACCAAGGAGATCGGCATCCTTCGGGCGTTGGGCTGGCGACGCTCGCGGGTGCTCAGGATGGTCCTCTGGGAAGCTTGCGCTCTGGGCCTGACCGGAGCGTTCGTCGGTACGATCATGGCCTATGTCGGGGTCAAGGCGCTGTCACAGTCGCCGATGGCGAGCATCTTTATCAACGGCGACCTTCCGTTCAACGTCCTGGCGATTGGCCTGGCGCTGGGCTCCTGCCTCAGTCTCGTCGGTGGTCTCTACCCGGCGTTTCGAGCGGCGTCACTCGACCCGACCGAGGCGCTGCGCCATGAATGAAACGAGGGACCAGACGCAGGCGCTGCTCCGTTGCGAAGCGCTGGAACGGGTGTTTCCCGA
>JBFWRA010001091.1:0-2536 GCA_050249155.1 Isosphaeraceae bacterium
CTCTGGGAGAGGCTTCGGAACAGCGCGTAGATGCTCAGGATGTTGTCGTCGGTGTCCTCCAACCCTCGGTGAAGCGCGGCCTGGGCGCCGAGCGGAGGCATCTTCTGAAAGAGCAACTGGAACTGTTCCCCGCGCTGGGGGTGATACCAGTCCGACACCGGTTCCGGCGTGACGGTGATGGGCGAGGTGGCGTTGTTGACGGTCAGCGAGATCGGCGCGAGGGGACGGAGCTGCATGAGTTGCCAGGCGAACGCCCAGGCGGGCTCGTCGGGGCCGAAGGTCAATTCCACGGCCTCGGTCTCCTCCTCGCCGATCTTCATGGCCGGAAGGGTCATCGCGCTGAGGAAATCGCCCGCTTTCAGGCCGGCTTTCTCGGCGGGTGAGCCAGGCGCGACGGCCACGATCTTCGGCCGGACGGGGTAGGCCAGTCCCAGCCCGGAGACTTCCAGCGGCTCATTCGGGTACGCCAGTTCGACCCAGGGAGGGGTGTCGTCGGGGGTCACGGTGAATGAGACCAGCCGTGGTTTGCTTCCAGGCTCTGGGCGTTCAACCTCGATCGTGACCGGGGAACCGGCGCGCTCCTGGATGAGGGAGGGAAGGCGCATCGGATCGAATTCCGCGTCGCCGTCCACCTTGACGATCCGGTCCCCCTTGCGCATCCCGGCCTTCTCGGCGGGAGAGCCCGCTCGGATCGCCGAGATCGCGTCGGCCTCCAGGCGGAAGCCGAAATCGACGAAGTGGTTGACCGGCAGTTCGACCGAGCGGTTCGGGGAGGTCGAGGTTCCCTCTTTCGAGGCGGGAGCGACGATCACGGTCAACGGCTTGTCGCGATGCCTGGAGATGATCGCCTCCCAGCCCAGACTGTCGGAGATCGGCGTGGGCTCCTCGCCGACGGGGCCGACCGCCACGATCTTGTCTCCCGGCTTCAGGCCGAACAGATCCGCGGGGTAGGGGGAGGATAGCCCCGCCGGGGAAATCAACGGCGGGTCCAGGAACGTCAGGCCGTGGACGGGGTAGATCCCGATGCCAGGATGGTCGGCACCCACGGCGCGTCGGGGCTCGATGGCGAAGGTGAGCGGGTCGTCGGTTCCGGGACGTTCGACGACGAACCGCAAGAGTTGCCCCTTGCCACTGAGGCGAACCTTGAGCGTCAGGTTGTTGTACGTGAGGTCGCGTCGGTCGTCGATGGCGACGATGTGGTCTCCCGACCTCATCCCCGCCTCGAACGCGGGGGAACCGGCCAGGACGCCACCGACCCTGGCGGGCACTTCCTCCCTGCCCTGGCCGTACGCGTAGACGAAGCAAACCAGCCCGAGGATCAGGTTCATGATCACGCCCGCGGAGATGATCGCCATGCGGGCGCTGACCGACTTGTTGGGGTAGGCCCGGGGGTCGGTCGACTTGTTGGCCTCCTCCTCGGGGCCTTCGCCCAGCATCTTGACAAACCCGCCCAGGGGCAGGGCGGCGATGACGTACTCGGTCTCTCCCTTGGTGAACCCCAGCAGGGTCGGGCCGAAGCCGATCGAGAACTTCTCCACCTTCACGCCGTTCCACTTGGCTAGAAGGAAGTGGCCCAGTTCGTGGAGGAAGATCACGAAGCCAAGTCCCAGGGCGACTTTCAGAATGTTGAGGATCGTGTTCAGGGAGTCCAACGAGCTACCTCCTGCCGGGCCCATGCGTCGACCTTCCACAGGTCTTCCAGCGAGGGTCGGGGGTCAAACGTGTGGTGATCGAGCACCGCCCGGCACGCGCGGGCGACGTCGAGGAAACCGATCCCGCCGTCGAGGAACCGGGCGACCGCGGCCTCGTTCGCGGCATTCAGCGCCGAGCCGGCGGTCCCCCCGCGCCGCATGACCTCGAAACCGAGATCGAGGCAGGGGAAGGTCTCCCGGTCGGGGGGCTCGAAGGTCAACGCGGTCGGCCGGGTCAGGTCCAGCCTGGGCGAAGGGCCGGGGACGCGGTCGGGATAGGTCAGGGCGTACTGCACCGGGAGTCGCATGTCGGGCGGAGAAAGCTGGGCGATCACGCTCCCGTCGACGAACTCGACCATCGAATGCACGACGCTCTCGGGGTGGACGACGACCTCGATCTGCTCGGGCTCCAGCCCGAACAGCCAGCGGGCCTCGATGACCTCGAGCGCCTTGTTCATGAGCGTGGCCGAGTCGATCGTGATCTTGGGGCCCATGTTCCAGGTGGGATGGCGAAGCGCCTGTTCCCGGGTCACCTGACCGAGTTCCCGCCGCGTTTTTCCCCGGAAGGGGCCTCCGGACGACGTCAGGATGACTCGTCGGACCTCGGCGCCCTTGCCCGCCTGAAGGCACTGGAAGATCGCCGAGTGCTCGCTATCGACGGGCAGGATCGTGGCGTTCCTCTCGCGGGCCAGTTCGGTGACCAGCGGGCCGGCGACGACGAGCGTCTCCTTGTTCGCGAGGGCGACGATCTTGCCCGCTTCCAGGGCGGCCCAGGTTCCTCTCAAGCCGGCCGCGCCCACCACCGCGCTGAGCACCCGATCCGTCCGAGGGTCGCGGGCCATGGT
>JBFWRA010001092.1:0-2536 GCA_050249155.1 Isosphaeraceae bacterium
CTGACCGCCCGGGTCATCGTCAACCGCCTCTGGCAACGCCACTTCGGACGAGGGATCGTCACCACACCCAGCGACTTCGGCGTGATGGGCGACGAGCCGACGCACCCGGAATTGCTGGACTGGCTCGCCCGGGAGCTCCTCGACCGCGGAGGAAGCCTCAAGGCCATGCACCGGTTGATGGTCACCAGCGCGACCTATCGCCAATCATCGAGACGCGAGGAGCGATCGCTCGACCGGGACCCCAATAATTACTGGCTCTCGGGGTTCCGTCGGAGCCGGCTCGATGGGGAGGCGATCCGCGACGCCCTGCTCACCGTCTCCGGCGGGCTCTCCCCCGTGATGGGAGGCCCGGGCGTGTTCCCGGAGCTACCCGCGGAACTGACGAGGCTCAGCAGCAAGGGAGCCGTCTGGCCCGTCTCCCCGTCGCGAGAGGAACGATCGCGAAGAAGCCTTTATGTCTTCATTCGACGAAATCTTCGCTATCCGTTCTTCGAAGCCTTCGACCGACCCGACACCAACGCGAGTTGCCCGCGCCGGGCCAGCACGACGATCGCCCCTCAGGCGCTAACCCTCTTGAATAGCCAGCTCTCGGCGGACGCCGCGCGTGACCTCGCCGCGCGGGTCGAGCGTGAAGCGGGCCCGTCCGTCCAGGAGCGAGTGCGACGGGCCTACCTCCTCGCCCTCGCAAGGGACGCGAGTTCCGAGGACGTCCACGACGCGATCGCCTTTCTGAACGAGGTCCCGGAGTTCCGCCTCTTCTGCCTCGCGCTCATCAATACGAACGAGTTCGTATACGTAGATTAAAATCCCTGGTCGTCCGCGTTCAAACGCCGGCCGGCTCGTCGTCGCGGGGAATGACGAGGGTGAGGAAGAAATAGAGGATCACCCCCGGCACGATCGCCGAGAAGAACGTCGCCACGGCGACGACCACGCGGACGATCGTCGGGTCGATTCCGAGATACTGACCAAGCCCCACGCAGATTCCCGAGACCATGCGGTCCTGGGTCGATCGAACGAGCCTTCGGCGGGAATCCCACTCACCCAGGCTCAACTTTCCCGAGGCACCCGACGAGGGGGGCGAGATCCAGGTGCCGCAATGCTTGCACTTGATCGCCTCGGCCTGGATTTCCTCAGCGCAGTAGGGGCAGGTGGTCTTCAAAGGTCGTTCCTCGGCCACGGTCAATCGAACGGTCGGGACGCCGATCCGGAGTTCCCTATGATGTCGTTCGTCAGACCGGTCCCGTCATTGGGCCCTTGATCGGCGACGAAGTCAACGCGACAGAGGCCGCCCCCGCGCATCCTCGGCGTAAACCTCGCCCAGGATCCAGGTTCGGATCGCCGCTCCGCGACTTTCCATCACGGTCCGCGCGTAAAGAAGTCCGAACCAGAGCACCCACGCCAGCGCCAACCCGCTTCGCCAGTCGGCCTTGCCGTGAGACGTTCCCGACGGAACATTCGGTGGCTCAGAGTGGGGCATGGGGAGATTCCCGTCGGTGGAGCCTGGCCCACCATCGCTGGGCGGCTCGATAGACTCGGTCGGGGTGGAGCCCGGTCATGCACGGGTGGTCGGCCAGCGGGCACACCTTGTGGTGGCAAGGCCGACACGGTACGGATCGCTTCAAGATGAGCGAGCGTCGCGACCAGGGGCGCCACTGGCCCGAACGATTTGTTCCGCTGAACAGCACCACCGAGGGCGTGCCGGCGCTTGCCGCCAGGTGCGACGGTCCAGAGTCCGAACCGATGAAGAGGTCGGCGCGTTCCAGAAGCGCGGCGGTCTGAGTCACCGACATGGTGCCGGTCCAGTCGCGAAGCGCGGAGTGTTCCGGAATCGATCCGGCCACACGCGCGTCATCGGAACCGCCAACCATCACAACCCGCCAACCCTCGTCCAGGAACCGACCAATCAACGTCCGCCAGTGCCGATCGGGCCAGCGCTTCGCCGAGGTTCCCGCCCCCAGGTGGACGGCCAGCAGCGGAGCCTCGGAACCGAATCGACCGGCGTGGAGCCAGTCTCCCTCATCCACTCCTCGATGGGTCCAAGCCGATGGGGTGACGTGATCCAGGATTCGCCGCCGTCTCGATGACTCCCCACGATTTCCAACGGTCAGGCTGCCCACCGATTCCTCCCGGCGATCCGTGGCCGACCACGTGTCACGCAGTCGGGCCGCGACCTCGGACCGATCCCGGTCGGTCACGTGAACCAGCACGCGGGCGGGGTGGCCCGATTCGGGCCGCACACCCATTTGATCCAGCAACGCCAGTCGAGAGCGGACCTCATGCCGGCCGGGCTGCCAATCGGCGACGTCGGTCAGCAGAAAGGCCCCCCCTCCCATCGACCAGCCCACTCGTCGCGGGATTCCCGCCAGGGCCAGAACCAACACGCTGAGAAGGTCGCCTCGCACGTCGATGCCCAGGTCGTAACCCCGGCCCCGGAGCGACCGGCCCAGAGCCCAGACCGCGGAGAGCATCGCCCTTCCCCCCCCGCGCTCGAACCAGTTGCGGGCGGCCAGCCGAACCTGGTCGACGTTGGGGTCCG
>JBFWRA010001093.1:0-2534 GCA_050249155.1 Isosphaeraceae bacterium
TCGGATCGCCGGAATAATGACCGAGGGGAAGGTCGCGGTGGCGGTCGACCAGTTCCTCTACGGTCAGCCCGCGGCCCCCGTGCTGGCGGTTCCCGACCCGGCGGAGAAGGCCGCGCGTGAGGGTGATCTCGCCCCCGCCCTCGCCAACGGCTCAGGCGCGGTCGCGGACCGGCCCTCGGAACGTGTCGTCGATCAGGCGTGAGGAATGAGGTGCCGACGGGAAGCTCTCGCCGAGCTTCCCGCCGATCCTGGGAAGCGCGGGGCGGGGCTCGACCCGCCTGGCCTTGGAGAGGTCGATCCGTTCGTCGGCGAGCATCACCTCGAACTTGCGGTTCCCAGCGAGTTGCAAGGGGATGCGGACTGTGAACGTGCTCCCCTGCCCCAGCCTGCTTTCCAGGTGGACGTCGCCTCCCAGGAGCTTGGCCAGCTCTCGGACGATCGAGAGACCCAGGCCGGTCCCCTGGTGTTCGCGCGTCAGGACCCCTTCGACGGGATTGCCGCTGGCCTGCCGGAATTTCTCGAAGATCTTGTCCTGATCCTCCTCGGCGATGCCGATGCCCGAGTCGGCCACCTCGATGACGGCGTATCGCCCGTCGACGCGCGCCGAGAGCGTGACCCGGCCCCCTTCGGGCGTGAACTTGATCGCGTTGGAGAGCAGGTTGTAGAGGATCTGTCGAAGCTTCCCAGGGTCTTGCCTCAGCAGGGGGATCGCCTCGTCGAGCCGGCAGGTCAGGTCGATGTTCTTCCGCTCGGCGATCGGCCTGGCCAGGCCCGTCAGCGCCTCGCAGACGTCCCGCAGGGAGAAGTCCTCGGAACGGACCTCCATTTTGCCGCTTTCGATCTTGGCGAGGTCGAGGATGTCGTTGATCATCCCGAGCAGCATCTTGCCGGAGGTCTGGATGTTCGCGGCGTAACGCTTCTGGCGTTCGTGAAGCTGGTCGCTGGTCGAAAGGACCTCGGAAAACCCGATGATCGAGTTCAAGGGCGTCCTCAGCTCATGGCTCATCGTCGCCAGGAAATCGCTCTTGAGGCGGTTCATCTCGAAGAGGGCGAGGTTCGCCTGGGCGAGTTCGTCCACCTTCCGGTCGAGGTCGCGATTGACCTCACGCAGCTCTTGCTGCATCGCCACGAGGTTGTGAAGCATCCGGTTGAACGCGTGCGAGAGTTCCTCGAATTCGTCGCCGGTCTGGATCTGGCTGCGGATCGTGAGCTTGCCGGCGGCGATCGCGTCGGAGACGTCGCGCAAGTGCTTCACTGGCTTGACGATGACGTAACGAACGATCACGTAGGAAGCCACCATCGCGAGGATCGCCGTCACCAGGGCCGCGGTGATCAGGATCGCGCGGTTGCTATTGATCTCGTCGTTGATCGGCTTCATTGGCAGGTTGATCAGGACCACCGCCGCGAGGTCGCCCGCCTTGACCGGGACCCACTTTCCCCCCTCGCTCGGGCGCATCTGGTGGTTGTCGATCACCGCGCCGCCGCCGTCGCCGGCGTCGGAGTGGCAGGCCAGCAGGCAGCTTGGTTGGAAGAGCACGGCCTGGGCGTACTGGTACTCGCGATCCCCGGTGATTTCCCTCGAGACGAACATCGGGGTGCCGTCGCCGAACGTGTATGGCTTGGGACGGGGGACTCCCGCCTTGCGGTAGCTCTCCTCCGCCTGCGAGAGCGCCAGAAAGCGTTGCAGGACGTCGCGTTCGAACTTGTCGAGTTCCTTCCCCTTCACGGAGGGGTTCTTCGACTTGGTGGGGTAGGGAACGAGGAGGTCGAACTCGAAGCCGGGAACTTCCTCCAGCGGGGAGAGCTCGCTGGAAAGCATGTCCCAGACGCTGGCGAACGAGGAGTTTCCCAGCCCCTTGTAGTGGATGTCCTTCAGGGTCGGCTTGACGAGCATCCGTGCCGTACGGGTCGACTGGGCCTTCACCAGCGTCTCGGTCTTCTTGCCGTAGAGGTAGAAGCTGACCGTGACGAGCACGAGGATTCCCGTGCCGAAGATGAAACGGCACTTGCGTTCGAGGCTGGTCTCGCCGAGGAGGTGCTTGAAGCTGCGATAGGACACGGGACACCCTCCCACCGACCCGACGGGGGAACGATCCGGAGAGGTCGATGATCGACCCGCACGCGCCCGCCCTCACCGCCACCGAACCGAGAAATCCGTTTCACCGGCCCGAGGATTCCGAGGTGCCCCCCCACCGTAACCGAAACCCGCCGACGCGGCCAGACAAACCCCCGAGTCCGCGCCCTCGGAAAAGCCGAACGCCCCCGGAGTGACCCGGGGGCGTTCGGAAGTCGGCCAGTCGGCGTCGCGACGTGTCGCGTCTCAATCTCGATGATGGAGGATTCCACCAAAGAGGGGATGGGACTTGTCGACGGGGTTCGCCATGGGCAGCGTCGTGATCGGCATGGTCTGGGGGGAGGCCACCACCGTCTGAGCCGAGGGCAGCACCACGGGCTCGGGGCACACGACCGTCACGGGAACCTTCACGCAGACCTCGACCGGAACCTGACGGCAGACCGTCCTCGGCACGCAGATC
>JBFWRA010001094.1:0-2533 GCA_050249155.1 Isosphaeraceae bacterium
TTCCAGTGGCTCGACCCCAGGGCTCGCCACGTTTCGTGATCGCCGGGAATCGGCCGACGAGGCCGGGGCCGCGCCATCCAGGCGGTCCCGGCGTTTCAGGTCCCGAATCATGGGTAGGGCTCCCTCCCTCGTCGCCGCGTTTCGCGTCGCGTCCATGACCCGCCCAGAGCCATCCCGCTCGTGTGCGGCCAGGCGTCAGACCGGTTCCCGAGGCCCAAAGGCCCCCAGCCCGCGCCGCCGTTGACGCATAATCCTTCTCAAAGGATCGGCCTTCCTCCCCCTCATCGTGAGAAAAACCGCACGATCTGGCATGGCGATCGACAAAAGGGGTCGGAAGCCTTTTCGGAGCCGAGCGAGGATCACCGGGGCGATTCTCTGACGCTCATGGGCCGGGATGACTGGGGTCTGGTCCGCGAGACCCCGGTTTCCGGACTTCCGCGCCGGGGTCTCGCGGACGAGACCCCTATACCAGCCATTCTTCCCAGGAAGTGGTAAGGAACAAGCCCAGAGCGCCTCCCCGAAGTCCGTGGAGCGAGCCGAGGGTGTCACGAGGTTCGGGACTTTGAAACCGTGCCGTTGGCCACGGCGGGAGCCCACGGGTTCGGAGTACCGAACCACGTGGCACCCTGATTCATAGAAATATTAATAGATTATGCTTATAATTTTCCTAAAGCCGATCTCTCGAGACTTCCTCACAAGAAAACGGGAACGAGGCACGCGACCGGCCGACTTCCGAACCCGAGGCATTTGAGGGTTGCGGTTTGATCGCCGAATTTTGATCCGAGGAAGGGTGAACGGTAAGGCGGCACCCACGTCGTGATCGAGGCTTGCAAACAGCTTGTAATGGCTGCCCTTCCAAAGTAAGGACGTGTTCGCCACGAGCCCTCGGCCGACCGGTCGCGTGTTCGGGTCACCTCGCCAAATCCAGGACGTCCCTGGAGACGTCGATCCGGGTCGAGGCGTTGTACTGGGTGAGCCGGTCCTGGATGGTGTCGATCTCGCCTTCGAGGGCCCGGATCGTTTCGAGCACCTCGGGCTTCCGGATCACCGAATCGTAGTCGAATTCCATTCCGCCATAGTTCGCCTCCTTGCCCTGCTTGGTGTTCAGGTCGTTGAGCATCTTGACCAGCGACTTGATCTCGCCGAGGCGCAGGACGTCCTGGTAGACCGGGGCGTTGGCCTGGTGGATCGCCGCCTTGAGGACGACCAGCGCCTCTTGCAGCTTGCGGTAACGGGCGAGTTCGGCGCGGACGTCGACGGACTCGGCGTCGCGCTGACCGGCCTGGACGCAGTTGTAGGTCTCGACGTTCGAGCGCGCCTGCGAGAGTCGACCCGCCAGCCGGTTCTTGATCGACAGCGCCTTCGCCAGGGTCAGGGTTTCGTTGGTCGTCGCCATGGTGGGGGTCCTCCTCGAGTCGGAGACGCGCTCCGCGCCTCACGGAGAGGGAGACAGTGCCACCCACGGAGAGGTTCGGGGGGTCGAGTCGTCGCGCGATGAGCCCAGTGACCGACCTTCAGGGTGCCCCGACCAAAAGAGAAGCGCGACCCGGGATCGATTTTTTTTCTGATCAGGCCCCTTGACAGATCGACTCGTCGTCGCAACAGTAAGGCAATCGCCAATACGTCGAGACGGGATGGAACCCGTCCAAAAGAAGAAACCATATTGAATCGTTGCGGAGTCACGGCGCGTCGTTCGAGACTTTGACGTCACCCCCCCTGGGTTCGGATCGCACCCATGCGTCGCAACTGGGCTCTTCGGCCATACGAAATTTGGCCATATATATATATATTCGCGGCGTCATGCGTACCCTCGGGGCATGATCGACCCGTTCTCACTTCCTCTCGCGTACCCGCGGGATCTCTTCCGCTGGTCGCGCGCCCCCAACCTCTCCAACTTGGCACGTTGAGGCCGGGTGAATCCGCACGCGCCACCCTCATGTTACGCAACCGCCACGACCATCCCGTCGAAATGGGACGGGTGGAATCGAGTTGCCCTTGCCTGACGATTGAACCTCGCTCCCTCCGCCTGGAACCGGGCGAGGAGGCGCGTCTGGAGTCACGCTTCGATCCCGCGTCGGAACCGGAGTTCCGGGGACGACTTCGAATCGAAGTCCGTGGATACTCGTTAAGTGACGAGGTTGTCATGATCGCGACCGCGATCGTCGAGGTTTCCTCGGAAGTATTGTCCGAGGACGCGACGACCGGGATTCAGCGGGACGGGACGGGGAGATGGACGGATGAAGGGCATCGATAGGGTCCGCGCGGGGTTCACGCTCATTGAGTTGCTCGTGGTCGTCTCGATCCTTGCGATCCTGGCGGGCCTGAGCCTGCCCGCCGTCGAGGCGGCCCGGGAGGCGTCCCGCCGGGCGTACTGTTTGAACAACCTCCGACAGATCGGGTTGGCCCTGAACGGCTACGCCGGAACTCACCAGGTTTTCCCGAATGCGAATCAGGCGTTGAGCGTGGCGAGACAGGAAGGCGGATGCTTCTCCGTATTCATGGCGATCCTTCCCGAACTTGATCAGGGCACCCT
>JBFWRA010001095.1:0-2533 GCA_050249155.1 Isosphaeraceae bacterium
AAGGGGCGGGCATCCTCGTCCTCGAGGAGCGCGAGCACGCCCTCAAGCGTGGCGCGAGAATCTACGGTGAACTCCTCGGGTTCGGCTCGGGGTGTGACGCCAACCCCGGCGGCGGGCTCGACCCCAACGGTCGAGGGACCGCCATCGCTCTGACCGCGGCCCTTCGGGATGCCGGGCTGACCCCCGACGCCGTCGGACACGTCAACGCGCACGGACTGGGCACGGTCGCCTCGGATCTGGCCGAGTCGCGGGGCATTCACTCGGTCTTCGGCGATTCGCGGACCCCTGTCACGGCGTTGAAAGGGTACCTCGGTAGTCTCGTTTCGGGCTGCGGCGCGGTGGAGCTAATTGGGAGCCTGCTCGCGGTGAATCACGGGCGGGTCCCGCCGATTCTCAACTGCGACCAACCCGACCCCGCCTGCGCGCCGCTCTCGCTCGTGAGGGAGCGCCCGCTGGCGATCGAAAACCCCATCTTCGCGAAGTGCAACGTGACCCGGCACGGGCAGGCGGCGGCGCTGATCGTCCAAGGAAACCCCGGCGCGAACTGAAGCCAACGACTCCCCGCTTGCCGAGAGGAACTGTCGAGATGCGTCGTGTCGTCGTGACGGGCATGGGAATGGTGACCCCAGTGGGTCGTGACGCCGAGTCCACCTGGAAGGCGCTCCAGGAAGGGCGCAGCGGCGTCGGGCCGATCTCGCTCTTTGACGCCTCGTCGTTCCCGACCCGGATCGCCGCCGAGGTCCGCGGCTTCCAGCTTTCGGACTACCTCGACGACGCTGGCCGCTGGGAGGAGTACAGTCGAAACACCTGGTTCGCCCTGGCGGCGGCCCGCATGGCCTACGAC
The DNA here is from genome assembly GCA_050249155.1 of Isosphaeraceae bacterium. Classification (GTDB taxonomy): domain Bacteria; phylum Planctomycetota; class Planctomycetia; order Isosphaerales; family Isosphaeraceae; genus JBFWRA01. The sequence continues at coordinate 845 of JBFWRA010001095.1, forward strand.
GCCTCCGGGATCGGAGACCTCGCATCCCTCGATCGGACACGATTCGGGGTCTACCTCGGTTCCGGGGAGGGACAGCATGACTTCGCCCGGTTCGTCCACCTCGTGAATCGCTCCAGCCCCGACGATCACGTCGATACCGCGATCTTCACCCGAGAAGGGGTCACCAGCCTGCACCCGATCCGCGAGGCCGAGCAAGAACCAGGCACCCCCGCCGCGCACCTGGCCTCCGTCTTCAACGCGCAAGGGCCCAACGCCAATTGCTTGACCGCCTGCGCGGCCAGCTCCCAGGCGATCGGCGAGGCGGTCGAGATGCTCCGCAGGGGAGACGCCGACGTCATGCTCTCCGGCGGCACGCACAGTATGATTCATCCGTTTGGAGTCACCGGCTTCAACCTCCTCACCGCCCTCTCCACCCGCAACGACGAACCGACCCGAGCCAGTCGACCGTTCGACCGGGAACGTGACGGATTCATCCTGGGCGAAGGCGCGGGGATGCTGATCCTGGAGGATCTCGACCACGCCCTGGCCCGTGGAGCGACGATCCACGGCGAGATCACCGGGTACGGTTCCACCGCCGACGCCTTCCGGATCACCGACAGCCACGACGAGGGCCGAGGCGCGATCGCCTGCATGCGCGAAGCCCTGGCCGACGCGGGAGTCAAGCCCGAGGAGATCGACTACGTCAACGCCCACGGCACCAGCACCGCCGTGAACGACTCGATCGAAACCCTCGCGATCAAACGAACGTTTGGAGAGGCCGCGTACCACGTTCCCATCTCCAGCACCAAAAGTATGATGGGCCATCTGATCGCCGCGGCGGGCAGCGTCGAGGCGATCGTCTGCCTGCTCGCGATTCGAGACGGCGTGGTCCCCCCCACGATCAACCTCGATCACCCCGATCCCGAGTGCGACCTCGACTACATCCCCCACGAATCGAGGCGCAAGCGCGTGGACGTGACCCTTTCGAACAGCTTCGGTTTTGGCGGCCAGAACATCGCCCTGATCCTCCGCCGTTACGCGGGCTGATCCCCGGTGACGTGACGACCTGACCGACCCGACCACCCCCTGAACACACGACCGTCGACGAAAACGGAGCGCCCGCGTGACCTTGCAGCTTGTCTCGATCGTCCTGGGCCTGGCGACCCTCCCACTGGTTCTCGTGGTCGGGTTCATGTTCTACGTGGCGATCCGCTACGGCCCGATCATCAGCCGGATCTTCGAGGAAAAGCCCCTCTTCCTCCCCCTGCGCGTCGAGCCCGAACCCGGTGGGGAAGACGTTCGGTTCCGCACCGAGGACGGCCTGGAACTGGCCGGGACCTACTTCAAGGCCACCGGCGAGGGCCGGGTCGGCGTATTCGTATTCTGTCATGAATACCTGAGCAACCGCTGGAGCTGCCTGCCCTACACGACCGAGCTTCGCCGGCTCGGCTACGACGTCTTCAGCTTCGACTTCCGAAGTCACGGGGAGAGTGATCAGGAGCCGCGTTACCGACCTCTCCAGTGGGTCACCGACCACGAGTTGCGCGACCTCCGCGCGGCGCTTGGGTATCTGAGAACGCGACCCGATCACGACGAGGCGGGCTTTGGGCTGTTCGGAGTCAGCCGTGGAGGAAGCACCGCGCTGGTCGTGGCACCCGGCGAGGCCGACGTCTGGGGCGTGATCACCGACGGCGCGTTCCCGACCCGGGG
>JBFWRA010001096.1:0-2527 GCA_050249155.1 Isosphaeraceae bacterium
GAATCCGTCACCACGATCAATTCGCCTCGATGCGGCGTCTGGAGCAACTACGGCTTGCTGCTGATGCTCCAAGGCAAGTTACATCAAGCGATCGAGATCCTCGATGCCCTCTACGGCCGCATCCTGTGTCAACAAATTGAGACCGGTCGGCGGTTCCACAAGGGTCTCCCCCTGTTCCACATTAGTCAATGCTACCGAGACCTCGGGCAGATGGTCCATGCGAAGCGTTATATGATGCTGACGCTGTGCGAGGACGCGGTAAGTCAACAAGGAAATCTGAATCTTCGGAGTTCGGGGAGCTACGGGCAGCTGGCCTGGGTCTACGGGCTCTCAGACGGTCAAATTCACGGTTATGCCACGAAGGCCAATTCCGTCTACGAGCAGAACGCGGCCAAGGCCGTCATGCCAGAATGGATACTCCAGCAGTTCGATCAGCAATGGAAAACCGAAGTTCCGTCAGACCAAGAGTCCGGCACTTACCACGTCTCCAAGCACTATTGCGAGCACTTGATCGGGCAACTCGGTGAAGGGGACGGGAAGGCTCTGGAGCTTCTGGCGCAGTACCTCGTCGGGGCGATGCCGGGATGCCGTGCCTACCGCAGGATCAGGTCGTTCTCAAGCGATTACGATGTCGTCGCCTCGGTCGAGGGGCCGATCGTGGATTTCCGTTCGGAGCTGGGGAGGTATTTTGTATGCGAATGCAAGGACCGCAAGGAGAACAAGGCGACGTTCGCGGACGTAGCCAAATTCTGCCGCGTGCTCGACTCGGTCAAGGCCAAGTTCGGAGTCATATTCTCGCCCAACGGGCTCACGGGGGAGGGTAAAACCGAGAACGCCGACCGCGAAGTCTTGAAAGTCTACCAGGATCGCGGGATCGTCATCGTCGTGGTCAACCGCGATGATCTCCAGCGTGTCACGGAAGGTGCGAACTTCATCTCCTTGCTGCGGGAGAAGTACGAAGTCGTTCGCCTCGATCTGCGTGAGGATTGGAGTCGTAGCGGCGATCAGTTGGGTGCGGGCGGAGGCGTGACTTGATATGATGTGGGATATCCCGCCTCCACGAATTCTGTCCGGTCGAAGTCTCAGATGGCCTAGCAAGACCTCGCCCCATAAAGAGACGTGATGTCATGATCTACATCGACCCGCACATCCACATGGTCTCCAGGACCACCGACGACTACAAACGCATGGCCCTGGCCGGTTGCCGGATGGTCAGCGAGCCCGCGTTCTGGGCGGGCTTTGATCGATCGGGCCCGGAAGGGTTCCGCGACTACTTCCGCCAGCTCACCCAGTTCGAGCGGAAACGCGCGGCGCTTTACGGCATCGAGCACCACACCTGGCTTTGCATCAACGCCAAGGAGGCCGAGAACGTCGAGCTTTCCAGGGCGGTCATCGCCATGATCCCCGAGTTCATCGCCGAGGAGAACGTGCTGGGCATCGGCGAGATCGGCCTGAACAAGAACACCAAAAACGAGGCGACGGTGTTCCTCGAACACCTCGACCTCGCCGCCAGGCTCAACGAGTTGGTTCTCGTTCACACGCCCCACCTGGCGGACAAGTACCAGGGCACGCGCATGATCCTCGACATGGTCCGCGAAGCCCACGGGATCGCCCCGGAGCGGGTCTGCATCGACCACGTCGAGGAACACACCATCCGGCCGGCGCTCGAGGCCGGGCACTGGGTCGGCATGACCCTCTACCCGATCACCAAATGCACCCCCGCCCGCGCCGTCGACATGATCGAGGTCTACGGCCCCGAACGCATCATGGTCAACTCGGCCGGCGACTGGGGACATAGCGACCCCCTGGCCGTTCCCGAATTGATCTTCGAGATGCGATCCAGGGGTCATGAGGACGCGTTGATCCGCCGGGTCGTCTTCGAGAACCCCCTGGCGTTCTTCTCGCAGTGCTCCCGGTTCCGGCCCGAGAAGTTCGCGAACTCGTCGGAACTAGCCACGGTTTAGGAATAGGCCGAGAGTCACTTCCCGACCTCGTCGAGTGGAGTCGGTTTCGGATGGCTGGGGTCTCGGTACTCCGAGACCCCGGGCTTTGGGTGGTTCCGCCGGGGTCTCGGAGTACCGAGACCCAGCTACCCCTCGCGGGCATGTCCGGAACGTGTTTCCAGCCTGTTCCTTAGTCGCGCCTGGCAGGCTCCCAGACGAGCCGGCCGACCTTGCCCTCGTCACCGACCGCCCAGACGTCCGTTTGGGCGCTCAGGGCGTGAAAGCCCTGGTCGCTGATCGGCGACCAGTCGCGACCGGAGTTGACCGAGTAATCCCCGCCTCCAGGGCCCACGGCGACCATTCTCCCAGCCTCACCAGGCGAACTGACGGTGGCCGACCGGTAACCCCGGGGAGCGTTCTCCACGACCGTCCAGGTCGACCCGCCGTCGACGGTTCTGGCCAATGTCTGGCCGGCACGGTCGGGGGCCTGGTAGTCCCCACCAATGGCCAGTCCTTCCCTGGTGCCGAGGATCGCGAGCGAGAAGATCCCCGACGTCGGGTTCCCCGCGCGGACCGGGGTCTCC
>JBFWRA010001097.1:0-2523 GCA_050249155.1 Isosphaeraceae bacterium
AGCGGATCACGCAGAGGTCGTCGGCCAGCGCTCCGACGTTCGCGAAGATCTAGATGACTTCCAGGACGCTTTGACCGTACCTCTGGAAGGAGAACGGCGAACGAAACGCCGCGCCGGTATTGAGCTCGGTGGGCCGGCTCGACGGGATCGACTTGCCGTGATAGCGGTCGAGCATCGGCTTGCGGTCGAACGTGTCGACGTGGCTGGGCCCACCGTTCATGAAAAGATGAACGACACGTTTGGCCTTGCCGGGGAACTGGGGGGGGCGGGGGGCCAGCGGCGTGACGCCGGTGGCCCCTCGGATCACGGCGGGGGTCTCGTCGGCCGCGAGCGCGCCCGACTCGGAGAGGAGCGAGCCAAGCGCCAAAGCGCCGAAGCCCATGCCGCCGCGACGTAGGGCCTCGCGACGCGTGATCGGGAGGTCGGCCGGAGAGAAGGCGGGATGGGGCATGACGGGCTCTCACTCACTTGGGGTCGACGGGTTCGGTTGGCTTTGGGGCCTCGTTGGACTCGGGGACGTCCGTGGGGGTGCCCATCGTCAGCGTGAGCGGACCCCGGGCGACCCCGGTCGGCTTGTCGTCGGGGTCGGTGAGGGTGTAATTCATGTCGACGGACCAGCGCGCGGAGCGCCAGGCGTTGGCTTTGACGTCATACACCTGCTCGCCGGTCACCACATAGGTGCCTCCCTTGACCTTGGCGGCGCCGATCGACCCGTCGGCGGTGAGGGTGCCGCCGACCTTGACCGTCACGAGACCGTCCTTCGCCGGCCCGGTCTTCTCGAACTTGAGCGCGCCCTGGGCCGACTGCCCCTGCGCCAGGGCGAGCCTGGCCGGCGACTCCCAGTCGTCGGCGTCCTCGGGCACACTGGCGTGGATCGAGAGGATGCTCTCGACCAGTCCCTTGAAGGTCTGGGCCAGCGGCCCGTCGACCAGGAACTCCCGGGTCGTCTCCCGACCGTCGGCCGGGTCGAGCTTCACCCTGGCGACGGTCGTGCCGAAGACCCCCAGCATCTCCTGAAGGGCGGGGGGGGCCTTCTCATAGGGGATCGCGACGACGGGCGCTCCGGGGCCTGGCCTGGCCTGAAACGCCTCGCGGCTGAGGGTCGAGTCCTGCACGGAACGACCGTCCTGCACGATCTTCAGGCCCAGTTTGTCGATTCCGACCTCGGCAGCGTCGGCCTTGCGATCGAAACGGTACTCGACCCTGGCGACGGCCCCGACCTCGACCTCGCCGCCGTCGGGGCGCGTGACCTTGACCTTCGCGTCGACCAACAGCGCGTGGGGGGTTCCCAGGGCCCTGGCCGGCTCCCGGGGCGCTGGCTCCTGGCCGAACGACAAGGTGCCGGCGAATCCGCCGCAGAGCAACCCGATCCATAAGCGTCGCGTCATGCCGACCTCCAAGTCCCCGGAACGCCTCACGCTCCGGGGCGATCCTTCGATCAATCCACGAACTGAAAATCGTTGGTTAAAAGCAGCGCCTGGGCGTACGCCTCCCAGGAGGACAGGGCGGGGGTCGTCGCTCCCGCTTCCTTCGCGCGGGAGGTTACGGACTCCCGCCAACGGGTGACGAACGCGAGCCCGAGTGTCGTCTCGCGATCGTCGGGGGGGCGATTCAGGACCAGACGGTACAGCGCGGCCAGGCGCTCCGCGTCGCCGCTTCCCTCGGCTTCGAGTCGGGCCGCGACGGCCTTCGCCCGACCGATCACGAACGGGCTGTTCATCAGGAAGAGCGATTGCTGGGGGACCGTCGTGGAGAACCGGCGGGGACTGCTGGCGTCGGGGCTGGCGAAGTCGAAGGTCCGATAGACCCCGTCCAGATTCTGCCGATCGATGAAGCCGTAGACCGTCCTTCGGGGCGAGTGAGGTGCTTCGAAGAGCGCGACCCCGCGTCCTCCCATTCTCGCGTCCAGCCCACCGGAGACGGCCAGCAGGGAGTCACGCATCGACTCGAAATCCAGTCGGCGGCGGTTCATCCTCCAGAGCGCCCGATTCTCCGGGTCCTTCGCCAATCCTTCCGGTCGGGCGAGACTCTCTTGCCGATAGGCCGAGGAGAGCACGATCCGCCGGTGCAGTCGCTTGATCGACCAGCCGCCCGCGACGAGGTCGTCGGCCAGCCAGTCGAGAAGTTCCGGGTGGCTGGGTGGGTCGCTCCGCGTGCCGAAATCGCTCGGCGAGGTGACCAGGCCCGACCCAAAATGCTGGAGCCAGACCCGGTTGACCATCACCCGGGCGGTCAGGGGGTTGTCGGGCCGCGTGATCGCCTCGGCCAGTTCCCGACGGCCGCTGCCGTCGGTGAAGGGTTTCCGTTCCGGACCCGACAGGAGCTTCAGGAACCGCCTGGGGACCACGTTCCCGGGTCGGCCGGGATTGCCGCGGAGGTAGACCCGGGGCTCGACGGGGTTGGGGGCGTCCGCGACCGCCATCGCCCGGGGAGGGGCCCCCGGATGCGTCGCTTGCAGGTTCGCCAGGGCGTTGGCGCGGCTGCTCAACTTGTTCCGTTCGTCGCGATCGAGCGTTCGGGGAA
>JBFWRA010001098.1:0-2522 GCA_050249155.1 Isosphaeraceae bacterium
TCCCCTCTTTCCAGATCAGGAATTTATTATACTTGAGAAGGCCGGGAGTGGTGACCCCGGTGATCGCGCCGTCTTTCACCGACCAGATCGCGGGGTCTCCCTCCCAACCGGAGAGGTCCTTTCCGTTGAAGATCGGCGTGAAGCCCGAATCGTCGGCCGGTCCCCCCGCCGCCGCGAGGCCGGCGAGTGCGGCGGTCGCCGCGATCGTGGTGAGGAATCGAGTTCGAAGTCGGGACATCGTCGGCGTCTCTCCCTGTGGCGTGTGCGTGGACGGAGGCGAGCGCTGGGGCGACGCTCGCCTCGTACGGTCGTCGCGCACCCGACGCGTGAACGCGTGGGTGAAGTCGGTCCCCATGATCGCCCGCGGGTCCGGCAGCGTCAACCGGGCCGTCACCGAGAAGCCGACCCACGATCCGCGGTCATGGGGACTTCAATTCGTTCAAAACCTCCAGGGCGGTCCTCACGAGCGCCTCGCCACAGCCAGGCAAGAGCGGACAGGTCGTCGGCTCGTAATGCCCCTCCTCGAACGCGCGACGTGTCGGAATGTAAAAATCCGTGTCGTTGGCGAGCGTGACCACGATCGTGGTCCGGAAGGGAGATCCCGCCTTGATCGCGATTCCCAGCTCCACGAAGACCTCGTGCGGCAAGGTCACGATAGCCGTGTCGCCGTCGAGCCGGCAGACCTGAACCTCCTCCGGCAGCATTCCACCGTACCTGGTCCAGAATTCGCGGCGGTACGCCTTTCTCCAGGCGTCCACGACCGTGAGAAACGGAGCCTGGTTCTGGTCGAGCCTCTCCAGCAGGCTCATCGCGGCGTGGTACTCCGCGTCGGTCACCGCGCCCACGGGAGAGAGCACGGTTTTCGAGCGAACGGCCATTGAGCCTCCCCGGATCTCTCGGGCGTGGGGGAGGGCCTCGGCGATCGTCTCCGCGAGTCGGGCACCCACAATCGCCGGGTAAGTCTCGCCGGGCTGGGGGGTCTCGTCGTTGACGTCGACGTGATTCACGTCCCCCGCGCATCCCTCGCCGAAGATCGAGACGAACCTGGGCGCGTCGAGCTTCTCGCGAAGCCGGGTCTGAAGGTGACCCGGGTAGCAGGCCGAGAATCTCGGGCCGCCGTGAATCGCCGTGTGCATCGCGAAGACGGTCAACGCGCCGAGGGGCTCGCCGGTGTCGGCGTCTCGTGCCATGACGAAGGGCAATTCCGGGTCGGTCGGCCCGAGCGGCCGGAAGATCTGGGGGTTCTTCTTCCCGGGAATCCAGCCGGTCGATCCATCTTTCATCAGATATCGACGGTTGAACGCCAGGCCCTCCTGGTAGGGAGCGACGACCGAGAGCCGCGCGGACTTGCGCGCGGCCTGGGCGCGTGCGATCACGTCCACCCAGGCGTCGATCAGCCTGGCCCGATAGTCGATCGGCTCGTGAGGGTCGTTCCCCTGGTGATCCCGAGCCGCCCGCGCGTGGAGGACTTCACGGAGCGGGCCCTGGTACTCGGGACCGCCGTGAGTATGCGTGGCCGTGATGACGATCTGATCGATCGGAATCCCGGTCACCTCGCTCGCGCGCTTCCGAGCCGGGCCGGTGAGTTCCCGGGGGACCGAGCACAGGTCGTTGCCCACGAAGGCGAATGACGTCGTCCCCTGCGTGACGACCACCGCCTTGGCCATCAACGGGTCCTTCACCCCGTCACTGATCTTCTCGGTATAACCCCCGGCGCGTCTCCAGCCGACCGGTGGCGTGATCTCCGCCGTGGCGAACCCCACCTGGAAGTCGGCGTCGGGAGCCTGCCCCCTCGCGATCGAAACGAGTCCCGCGAACCCAAGGATCATCCCGAAAAGCCGCGGTGAGTTGTGTTTCATGAGAGGATTCCACAATGATTGGATGGAGTGACCAGCGGCGAGAAGCGGTATCGCCCGGGAGGAGATCGGTTCACATACGCCTTACGCCAGGTCGTCCAGGGTGTCTGGAGTCGCGGGAGCGCGGCCAAACACCCTTCCCACCCGCATCCCATCGACGCACCGCTTCACAGGGCGTCGGAACGATGGAAGCGAGGTCGCGAGGGCGAGGCATGTCTCTCCATCGTAAGCGTTCATGTACAGGCTGGATAGAACTTCCCGGAGTATCGCGCGGTCACTTCGAGGTCCTGACGCCAGGTACCCGCGTCCTCCCAGACGAGTTCGCCGTTCTCCCGCATCGAGGCTCCCCTTACGAATCGCCTTGAACGACGACCAGGGGATCTTGACGTCAGGGAAGCCTTGATGCGGGCACCCAGACCCTGGCGCTTGACGAGCGATCGGGATTCACCGCCGCTTCCTGAACGGATTCGACCGATCGGAGCCCGGAACGCGCGGTCGGCGACCTCCCAATGAATCGTTGAGACGTTGATCCCCCGATTCAAGCCTCGCCAGGGCACTTGTCGATGACTGAGATAGGCGGGATTCCGTCCCTGGCCGCTCCGGGCTTGACCTTGACAGGAGTCGGCCGGCGGATAGAGTCGCCCCAGGAGCGGGTCAGCCCCTTCG
>JBFWRA010001099.1:0-2521 GCA_050249155.1 Isosphaeraceae bacterium
CGCTGGGGGACCCATGGGCACCTGCGCGGGAGGGGCGGGTCGGGGGTACGCTTCCATCTCGACTCGTTTATGATGACCATCTTGGCCGTTGAAATCAAGGCGCGTGAGTCTCTCTCGCCGCGGACTGGTTCCCGCGCCAGAGTCCTCGCCCCTTGGGAGCCCCGGGATTGGCTGGCCTGCCCGAAGGTCTCAGACCGAGAGTCTTGAAGGTCCATCACTCATGAAGGATTCTTACACCGAGGGGGTGCGACGAGCGATCGCTCGGGCTCAGGTCAGGGCCAGGCGCCGCGGCTCGGCCGTCGTCGAACCGACGGACGTCCTGGCCGCGCTGGCCGATGAGCCAGAGTGTCGCGCCGCGGAGTTGCTCGCCGCGTGTGGATTGGGCTCCGCGGAGGTCTGGGAGGCGCTTGGGACGACTGGCCCGGGGCCTTCCGAGGATGAACTCGACGCGCTTCGAGGCGAGGCGGTCCTCCCGGATTCATCCGAGACGCGGCATGTGCTCACCGACGCGGCGGCGCGGGCCAAGGCGTTGGACCGCGGACGCGCCATCGGCACCGAGCACCTGCTCGCGGCGCTGCTCGCCTCAGCGGGACCGGCGGCCGACCGGCTCGTCGCGGCGGGTGTCGTTCTGGAACAGGTCGTCGGGTGGATCGTCGAGCCGACCGAGACCGAGGCCGAGCCAATCCCGCTTCCGGGTGATTTCGCACCCCTGGATCTTGGCGATCCCGCGCGAACGGTGGACCTCGCGCGGATTCTCGACGCCTCGGCCAATCGCGCCCGCGAGGGGCTTCGGGTCGTCGAGGATTACGTCCGGTTCGTCCTGGACGACGTCGGCCTCACCCGTCGGTTGAAGGAGGTGCGTCATCGACTCGCCGACGCCATTCGGGGACTCGACCCGGACCTCCTGATCGGTGCCAGAGACACCCGAGGGGACGTCGGCACGCACGTCATGACCCATTCCGAGCGAGTCCGGGAGAACCCCAGGGCGGTCCTCTCCGCCAACTTCAAACGCGCGGGGGAGGCGGTTCGGTCGCTGGAGGAGTACGCCAAGCTCGTGGACGTCTGGATCGCCGGCCGGTTCGAGGTCCTTCGTTACGACGTCTACACCCTGGAAAAGCTGGTCATGACCGCCGTCGCCTCGGCCAGCGGGCTGGGCGAGACCCGCCTCATGGTGCTGGTCGGGGGCTTGCCCACGATGGGCGACCTGACCTGGATCGTCGGCGAGGCGCTGGCGGGCGGGGCCGACGCGATTCAGCTTCGCGAGAAGGGGCTGGACGACCGCGACTGGCTCCGACGCGCCCGGGAGGTTCGCATCCTGACGGCTCAGGCCAGGGCCCGGTTCGTGGTCAACGACCGCCCCGACCTCGCCAGGCTGGCGGGGGCCGACGCGGTGCATCTCGGTCAGGACGATCTCTCCGTCCGGGACGCCCGACGGATCGTCGGACCACGCATGGCGATCGGCGTCTCGACCCACGACCGCGAGCAGCTCGACGCCGCGGTCCTTTCGGGAGCGAGTTACCTGGGAGTCGGCCCCGTTTTCCCCAGCGCGACGAAGGACTTCCCGGACTTCGCCGGTCTGTCGTTCGTGAGGACCGCCGCCGAATCCACGGGCCTGCCCTGGTTCGCCATCGGGGGAGTGAACGAGGAGACCATCGACGAGGTGATCGAGGCCGGGGCCCGTCGCGTCGCGGTCAGCGCCGGCGTGGTTCTCGCCGATCGACCCCGGGCCGCCGCATGGGCGCTTCGCGCACGACTGGACGAGGTCTGGAGTTGACCAAAATGGACCGATCCCCGGGTGAGGACCTGTTCGTCTACGGCACCCTCGCGCCAGCGAGCCCGGAAGAGGCGCGACGGCGAGGCGCGTCGGCCGACGCGGTGCGCGGACGGTTGTTCGACCTTGGCCCATACCCCGCCCTGGTCGATCTGGACGACCCGACCGCGGATTGGGTCGCCGGCCACGTTTTCCGGGTCGATGAAGCCGCGTTGGCCGGGCCTCTCGATGATTATGAAGGAGTCAAGCGCGGGCCTTACCGCCGCGAGCGGACGACGTCGCGTTCGGGACGGACCGTCTGGGTCTACATTTTCGCCGGTCCCTTGCCGGCGACGGCGCGCGGTCCAATCCTCCGTTGGGAAGGACCCCGAGTCGACCTCGAAGCCCTCACTGGCCCGGCCGGTTAGAATAGAAAGGGGATGGGGTCTTTCACGCCTCATCTCTGGTTCGCACCTTGGCCCCGGCTGGGGCCCCTCGATGGATGAAGGAGACGCTCATGGCCTCCCCCGCTAGCGGCAACACGACGACTCGCGACGGCCGTGTGGAAACGAGCGTGACGAACGTGGGCCAGTACCTCATCGAGCGGCTTCACGGCCTGGGGGTCGAGCACGTCTTCGGCATCCCTGGCGACTACGTCCTGTCCTTCTACAAGATGCTGGAGGACAGCCCGATCACCGTCGTCGGCATGACCCGGGAAGACGGCGCGGGGTTCGCCGCGGACGCCTACGCGAGGGTTCGCGGCCTGGGCTG
>JBFWRA010001100.1:0-2520 GCA_050249155.1 Isosphaeraceae bacterium
TCTCCCAGAAAAAAGCCGACGAGCCCTGACCGACGTCATCTTGACCGTCGGAGTCGCCCCGGTCCTCGCTCGGTCATGGTCGACCCCTCCTGAACGAGCCCGAGGCTCCCCCCGGTCCCACCGGGAGAGCCGGGGCTCGTTTCTTTTTTCGGGAGCCGTCCCTTCCGCCTCGCCCGCGCCTTCACGCCCCCGAGTCCGGGAATCGCTCCTCGACCACGCGGTGACTTCGTCTTTTCCGGAAGCGGTGGCTCCCTCCGGCCGGGTGGACCCGCCATAATGGCGGCCAGTCGCCGGCCAGCTGGGTGCCGGCGCGCCCAGGCCCGCCGAGTCGATCATGTCCGCGATCCGTCCCAGGAAGGACCGTGGCTCCCCAGGCCCAGGTCTCCTCGCACTCATGGGTGGAGGACTCGCCGGTCTGGCGGTCATCGCCACGCTCGCGGCACCCGGGATCACGATCGACGAACCGCTGGACGTGCGACCCGGTCGAACGTACGTTCAGACCTTCTCGCGACTCGGCCTCGGATTCTTTGAACCGGCGACGGTCGACGCCGTCTTCCGGGATAACGCCGAGCATCCTCCCCTCGGGCGGTGGCTCCTCGGGATCGCCTCCACTCTGGGGCAGCCGATCGAGACCTTCGCGATGGGCGGGGCCGACCCGAGGAACGTGTACGTCGTGGCCGGTCGGCTGGCTCCGGCCTGCTGCTTCGCCGCGCTGGTGGCTCTGGTGATTCACGCCTCGGCGCGACGGTACGGCACGGTCGCCGGTCTGGCCGCCGGGTTTGGCCTGTCCGTGACTCCCCGGGTGTTCGCCCACGCGCATCTTGGTGCGCTCGACACGTTCATCACGTTCTTTTGGGTCCTCGCGCTTCTGGCCACCGAGCGAGCGCTGGCCGGCAAACGCCCCGAGCTCGCGATGATCGGGGCGGGGGGGGCCTGGGGACTGGCCCTTCTCACGAAGATCCACGCCTGGCTTCTGATCCCGATCGTCTTTTTCTTGATGGTCGCTCGGCTTGGGGTTCGTCGAGCCATCGTCCCGTTCGCGGTCTGGTCGATCGTCGGCCTCGTGGTGTTCGTCGCGGGTTGGCCCTGGCTCTGGTACGACAGCCTTCCCAGGTTCGCCCGGTTCCTCGGCACTGGCGTGGAGCGCGCGACGATTCAGGTCACGTACTTCGGCCAGGTGTACCCCGATCGCGAGGTTCCCTGGCATTACCCCTGGGTTTACTTCCTGATCACGGTGCCCGTCGGCCTCCATCTCCTTGGCCTGGTCGGACTTTCCGTCGGCTGGAAGGGCCGTCGCGAGGATCGCTTTCCGCTCCTGCTCCTGGGTTCGGTGCTGTTCCTCCTGATCCTGTTCAGCACGCGAGTTCCCGTCTACGACGGCGATCGGCTCTTCCTGATGGCTTTTCCTCTCTGGGCGATCCTGGTCGGTCGGGGATTCGCCTGGATCTGGGAGCGGCTCGCGGGGCACTCGGTCCCTCGGGCGCTGCTGGGAATCGCGCTGCTGGGGCAGGGATATGGCGTGATCGCCCTGCACCCGTACCAACTGAGCTATTACAACCTGCTGGTCGGCGGGCTCGCCGGCGCCGAGCGCCTCGGCCTGGAGTTGACCTTCTGGGGGGACGCGGTCGACGATTCATTGCTCACCCGCCTCGCCCTGGAGTCGAATCCGGGAGAGACCGCCGCGCTGGTACCCACGCTTTATCCCGGTCAAGGGATCATGACCACCAGCCGCGCCCTGGCCTCACGCGACCTCATCCTGGCCGACCAGGAGGCGTGGACCTCGGCCGACTGGCTGGTCGTTTCGCGACGATCCGCCTATCTTCCCCCCGAGCTTGTTGAAGCGCTTCAGGGAGCGACTCCGGTCGCCGTTCGCGCTCGCCAGGGGGTCTGGCTCTCCGCGCTCTATCGACGACCTGGGCGTTCCCCCGCCAACGCGAACCCTGTTTTCTCGGTGAAATCCCGGTGAATCCCTCGTGACGATTCGAGGTTTCTCACATTGACGACTCGGTCGGCGGCTTGCCCTAGCCGATTTGTGATCGATTTGTAAAATACGTTCAGAACGAATTGAACGAAGGAGCCGATCCGAAACCAATGTCCAGTTCCGGGCTGACGCATTTTGACGATCAGGGGGCGAGCCGGATGGTCGACGTCTCCGGCAAAGCGGAGACGGCACGCTTCGCGCGGGCCAGCGGGCTGGTACGCATGGAGCCGTCAACCCTCACCCTGATCCAGGATCGTCGGGTCTCCAAGGGGGACGTCATCGAGGTGGCGCGGCTCGCGGGGATCATGGCGGCCAAGCGCGTCGGTGATTTGATCCCACTGTGCCATCCCCTGGGAATCGACGCGGTGGACGTGGCCTTCGAGCCGGTCGATTCTCGGACGCTTCGTATTGAGGCGGTGGTCAAGGTGACAGGCCGGACGGGTGTGGAAATGGAAGCGCTCACGGCGGTGAGCGTGGCGGCTCTCACGGTTTACGACATGTGCAAGGCGGTCGACCGAGGCATGGTGATCGACCGAGTG
>JBFWRA010001101.1:0-2514 GCA_050249155.1 Isosphaeraceae bacterium
AGGGCTCCGGCGGCGGAGACCACTTCGCGAACTTCATCAAGGCCGTCAGGGCGCGCGACCCCAAGATCCTCACCGCCGATATCGAGGAGGGGCACCTCTCCAGCGCATACTGCCACCTCGGGAACATCGCCTACCGGCTCGGCCGGAAGCTCCACATCAACCCCTCGTCCGAAACGTTCGTGAACGATTCGGAAGCGGATACGATGCTCACTCGTGAATATCGCGCACCCTTCATCGTGCCGAGCCAGGTCTGATCGGACCGATTCACGCTCGCGAGCGAGGTCAACGTCGACGGCCCGGCCGGGAGATCCTCCCGGTCGGGCCGTCGTTGATTTCCACGAGATGGAAACGGAATCAGACCGCCTCGGAGCGATTCCCAGGCTCGTCACGATTCAACCCTGGGAACTGGAGCGATCGACGATCGTCGTCGAGGCCGTCCGAGGTCGAGCCGTCGCCGTCGCCGAGCAGCCGGTCTTCCAGCCGAGCGAGAGTTCGAGCCATCGCGGCGTGGTCCCAGTTCAAGGCGACGACCGTCTCGACGGAAAGCTCCAGCTCGTCCTGACGGCTCCGGATCGACGCCACGGCCTCGTGAATCTCGGCGAGCTTCGCGTGGAACGACTCGATCGCGACTCTCAGGTCGGAGATCGATCGTTCGAGGTCGTCGTCGCGCAGGCCCAGTCGGTCGTCACGCTCCCGAAGCCTGGCGACGTCCCGACGCAGGGCGTCGCGTTCGCGTCCCCCCTCGAACTGACCTTCACGAAGCGCTTCCAGGATCTCGACCTGTCTGGAGAAAAAAGGCAGAAGCAGCTTCCGAACCAGCCGTCGTGCCGGCGCCAGCAGCCGCGCCTTGGGGCCGTTCGTCGGGATGAGAGCGTCATGAAACGCGAGGTCACTCATGTTCAAGCCTTCCCCAATCGAGATGGGCCCGAGGGGCCTTCTTGATGGATGAATCAACCCGCACTCAATGATTCCTCGATCCAGGCGAGACTCAGGCGCTCCGCGATCCTGGCGAGCCTCAGGGCGTCCTCGAAGCGTCCCACCGGCGCGGTTTTTTGGCCTCGGACCTGACACAGGACGTTCTCGATTCTGGGAAGCAGGGCGTCGACGTGGAAGTCACGCCAGGCCGTTTCCGAGGCTCGTCGGGCGATCGCGCCCAGGTCGATCTCCCCGCGCAGAATTGAACGCAGGGCCAGGGCGAGCCCCTCGGCCGTCGGCGGAGTCTTCAGGCAATGGACGCCGTGAACCAGCCACTCGGACGCCTCGCAAGGCCCCGAGAGGATCGGCACGCAGCCAAAGGCCGAGGCGTTCACGGGCACCGCGCCCAGCGACTCGGCCCGCTCGGCGGGGAACGCGAGCGCGTCGTAGCGACCGAAGTGATCGCCCGCCTGGTCTCCCGGCCTTTCTCCGATCAGGCGAAGGTGCGGGATCAGCCCCTCGCTCGCGACCAGAGCCAGAGGGCCGTGGTGCTCAATGGGTCCAAGAACGTCGATCTGAAAGTTTGTGTCTCCCCCGTCGATCAATCGACGGGCCGCGCCGGCGAGTCGTTCCAGCGCCGCGCCTCGCCGCGCGCCCCCCACCGCGACGATACGGAGGAGATCGCCCGGCGCGTGGAACGAACGACGCCTGGGCCGATTTCCCGCGATCCAGTAGGGGACGCGTTCGACACGACCGTTCAGTCGCAAACCGGACGATTCGCCCAGGCGGCGGGCCGCGTCCGAGGCCACGAGGTAGGCCCCTTGAAGTCGCTTCGAGAACTCCCTCGCCAGGCCTGGGATCACCGGTCCTTGAAGTCGACAGAGCCGGAGCGAGGGGTCCCCCTCCCACCGCCAGACCCAGGGGACGCCCAGGTGCTGGAGCGTGAGAACCAGGCCCAGTCCTCCCAGCCCGACGAGGTCGCCGAGGTAGGCCACGTCGGGTTGAACCTCGTCGATCACTCGCCCCAGCGCCGCGACGTTCCGAGTCTCGACGAACCGCGAGCGTGCCAGAAGAGCGCGCTGGTGGATCGGATTATGCCCGAGGAGGCTGGGACTCCACTCCTCGGTCAGGTGGAGTTGGCGGTGAACGTGCTTCTCGGCCTCGATGACCGCGCTCGGGGCGCTGGTCAACACGATCGTCTCATGTCCCGCCGCGCGCAACGCGTCGACTAGGATCCTCGTCCGGGTCTCGTTCCCGAGATGGACCTCGGGAGGGTAGCCGTTGTTCAGCGCCAGGATCTTCACGCCGCGGCCCCCCGCGCCCGCGAGGTCACCGCCTGATAGACCTTGACCAGGGCCTGGCCGGCGACGCTCAGGTCGAACTCGTCGTCGATCGCCCGCCGGGCCGCCAGTCCCATTCGTTCGACCAGGTCAGGCTCCGCGGCGAGCCGCCGGAGCTGGTCGGTCAATTCGTCGCGGGACTGGAATACGAATCCGGTTTCCCCGTGGCGGACGAATTCCGGCATCGCGGCGACGTTCGAGCAGATCGCGGGCGTGCCGCAGGCCATCGCCTCCAGCAGGGTGAATCCCATGAGTTCCG
>JBFWRA010001102.1:0-2513 GCA_050249155.1 Isosphaeraceae bacterium
CCTTCCGTGATGATCCGGAGCCGTCCCTCCTGGTAGGCGAACGCGTTGGGACCGATGGGCGAACCGTTGGGTCCATCGACGTAACCGACGACCAGCCCGGCGCTATTGACCGCCAGGGCTTCCGCCGTGACGTAACCCTTGGGCGGTTCGATCGACTGACAGCCCGACTCTCTCGTCCAGATCACAGCGCGTTTCGATCCGTCCCCTGTGTCGCGGAAGCCGACCACCATGCCTGAATCGTTGACCGCCCGAGGGATTAAGGAAGCCGACGCGCTGAGAGTCTCCCGGGTCCATCGACCGTCCTCACCGAACGTCCAAAGGCAGGGAACGGCACCGTCGACCGCCGAGGCGTGGCGGCCGTTTCCGCTCAGCGCGACCACGTTGGAGCCCAGTCCCGTCTCGTGGGGCAAAAGCGTGGCCTTCCAGACGTCGCCGTCGGGGGAACGATCCCAGACGCAGGCTCGCGACCCTGTCGCGCCGACGGAGAAACCCGAGATCCGCTTGCCATCGCGGCTGACCCCTGTCGCGAACGAGGCGGCATCCCCTTCGAGGGTGCCCAGAGCCCGGATGCCTCGATCCTGGTCCCATACGATCGCCTGGTTGCGGAGACGAACCGGCGTGTTGAACGGAGCCGCCTTGCTCGCCCGCCCGACGACCAGCCCGTCGTCGCTCAACGCGGCGGGAAACGTGGAGGTGTAACCTTCGAGCAGCGGCAGGTAGGTGATCGCCTTGCCTCGGGCGTGAAAGGGTTTCTGCTCGACGACGCCAGGAGCGTTCGGGTCCTCGACCCACTCGAACCCGACGAGGTCTCCCCGGCCGTTCAGCGCGGTCGCGATGATGCCGACGCCCTTGGGCGTCACGACCCGGAGCGGGCCGACCGGTTCATCCGCGCTGGCGCTCTGAGCGAATACCAGGGCCGAGGCGAGGAACCACGGGGCGTGTCCTGATCGCATCGAAACTCTCCGGGCGACGACCACGACGCGCGTGGCCTGGAACCGATCGGAAGGAAGTCCGCACTCCTTGACACAATAGTCGCCAGGTTAGTTCTGGGCGACCCTTTGGTCGGGGGAGCGATTCACTGCCCTCGGAATCCGACGTACTGCCCACGCGATTTGTCCCAGAGGAAGACGGTCCAGGCGTAGGTCTTGTACGCGATCGCGCAGTTCTTGCGGAGAAACAGCTCCAGCCGAGCGCCGGGATACTCCCAGCGGAGGTTCTTGCCACGGTTTCGAAATTTCTCGCGGTTCACGACGACCCAGAGCCGCTCGTGTCTCAGGCAGGCGTTCATCAGGTCGTCGAGCGAGGAGATCACTTCCGCGCCTCCGTTGCGGTCGTAGAGCCTCCCCTTGCTGAGCACGACGAAGTCGTAGAGCAACGGCACGGTGAGGTCGTAGGTGGAGCGGCCGGTTTCCAGGTAGGCGGCATGAGGGTGCGGCTCGTTGGCCGCCACGGCGTCGTCGGGACGGAGGTTGGCCCTCACGAACCGAAACGCGCCGGTGGAGTCGTTCAAAAGCTTGCAATCGTACGAATGGATGATGCGCCAGGGAGACCACGCCAGGAAGAACGCCAGGAGGATCGGCGCGGCCAGGACCGTGACCACGGGCCGGACGTCGGTCTCGCCAGAGGCGCGAGTCCAGGTCGCCAGCCGATCCAGCAGCAGCGCCATGCCCCGGAAGGCCAGCAGGAAGAGAAGCGGAATCATCCAGTATTGATAGCGCAAGCTTACGTGTGTCACCATCAAGTTCGTGAACAGCACGCCAGTGAACAGAAAGAACATCATCGACCAGACGTATCGGCCCCCTCGCAGGATCAGCAATGGCATCGAGACGAACAGGAAGATGCTGGGGGGCACGTGCAATCGCGAATAGCCCAGGAAGATCGAGATCAGATTGAACGGGTCCCAGAAATGCTGTTTGATGCCCGCCTCCACGTTGGGGGAGACTCCCTCGGTGCGGGTCAGGCACCAGGTTTGAAAGACCAGAAGGTCCAGGACGATGAAGGCCAGGGCCGTCCCCACCGCCAGGACCAGTCGAACGTTGTTACCCCAACCCGCCTCGCGACCGAAAAAGATCAGCCCGATGGCGAGCTGGAAGACCATGACCGCCGTGATCTCCTGGCTGAGCACCGCCGCGAGGAACGCGATGGTCGTCAGGTAGCGGTACTTCATCGAGGGTCGGCCGACGAAACCCAGGCAGAAGTAATAAAAGGCCACCAGCGCGGTGAATTGCTGCTGCTGGTAGAAACGCACCAGGTGGGCCGAGAAGATCGCGAAGGGATGTATCGTGAAAAAGAACAGCGCCCCCATGCCCACCCAGGGGCGTCCCAGGAGCCGGTCGGCGGTCCGATAAATCATCAGGCCCGTCGCGATTCCGAAAATCGCGCTGGGGACGCGCATCGCCCAGAGGTTGTCTCCAAAGACCCAGACCACCGCGCCGACGAGGTAGTGGTGCAGGGGGCTTCGGGTGTAGTACACGCCGTCCGGTACGAACTTGGGCGTCCCGACCGCGGCGATC
>JBFWRA010001103.1:0-2512 GCA_050249155.1 Isosphaeraceae bacterium
TCAATCATGGCACCAGGGGGGTTGAGGCGCATGGCTGAGTTTCTCATAAGGTAGTTTTCCAGATGAGGGACCGGTCCGCAAGCCGTCGCGCCCGCTCTCGTGAATGGTTCGTGGTCCCGCGGCGCGAGTCCACGCGTGGATTCGCGCCGCGGGTCTCCAATCCCGCGTTCCTGGATTCCCTTCGCCAGTTCCCCCACTTCGCGCTCGACCGTCCTGGCGCGATCCGGTACAAGGATGGGCGCGACGACCGACCCGACGCGACGCAAGGAGGCGCGCCCGTGTTCCCTCGCGACCATTTCTCCAAGGCATGCTTATTTTTCGTCTTCACCACGACGATCGGGGCGACGCCCGAGGTCGCCCTCGCCGAGGCCGAGGTCAAGTTTGACCGCGACTTTCTCGCGGGCGTGGTGGAGAAGCTGCCCCCCGCGCCGTTCTCAAAGGAGGGGCAATATCGGGGTTCGGCCGGGCGGTTCCGGCTGGCGGGCATCGACCCCAAGGGACGTCGACTCTTGATCTCCTGCGTCGTCGCGGGTGAATTTCGGGCCCCGCTGGCGGTCGCCTTGAAGACCGAGCCCAGGCCCGACGACGACTGGAAGGGGTTCACGTTCGACGTCAAGGTGGCCGTCCGCGCCGAGGCGGGGCCCGACGGCGCGCCGAGGTTCGCCGTCGAGGTCGTGGAGGTCAAGCGTCGGGCGCTGGAAGGGGTGGCCGGCGGCCTGGCCAGGGTGCTGGGCAAGTTCTTCGACGAGCTGGTCACCCAGGTGGCCGCGGGCAAGGTCGCGGGGATGAACGCGAAGCTCAACGGCGAGATCCTCAAGCGCGCCGGCGCGATCACGGAGTACGGCGTGCTCCAGCGAATCGACTACGCCGAGGACGCCCTCACGCTTCGATTCGACGTGACCCGGCTGAAGTCCGAGGGAATCCTCGGGCACGTCCACGACGCGCCCGGGCCAGGGCTGATCCCCTTGCACCGTTGGTATCACCCGAGGCGAGGCGATCACGACTACTCGACGACGCTGGAGGAGACCGACCTCCTGTCGCGTGGGTACGTCTATGAAGGCGTCGCCTGCCACGTGCCCGAGGGTCCAGGGCCTGGGATCGTGACGGTCTATCGATGGCGGAGCCGCCGCGAGCGGCTCTACACGACCGACGTCACCGGCGAGGGGCTGACCAGACGGGGTTACCGCCCCGAATCGCCGGCCTTTCACGTCTTCAACCCCGACGCTCCTCCTCCCCCCGGAACCTCGCCGTTTTATCGGTTCGTCGACCCCCGGCACGGGCTCCATTTTTACACCACGCATCCCCACGCCGAGTTCGCCAAGTGACCCGGCTCTCGCGGGCGCGAGCGACCGGATTCACTCGACGGCTTCCGCCAACCCTCGAACCGCCTCGGCGGTCCTGACGACGGCCTCGTCGACCTCGGCCTCGGTCGTCAAGGCCCCCAGGCTGAACCGGACCGAGGAGCGGAGCCAGGCGTCGGGCACTCGCATCGCCACCAGGGTCGGCGAGGGGCGGGTCGATCCGCTGGCGCAGGCCGAGCCGAGCGAGGCGCAGACCCCCGCCAGGTCCAGCCGCATCAGCAGGGCCTCGCCGTCGACGCCGGGAAACCCCAGGTTGAGCGTCTGCGGGAGCCTGGCCGACGGGTCCGTCGGCCCGTTCCGGACGACCATCGCCGTGCCCAGGGCGGCGATTAGCCCCTGTTCCAACCGATCCCGAAGGGCGACCCAGCGGGCGGTCCTGAGGGTCGCCTCGCGTTCCCATTTTTCCAAGGCCGAGGCCATCCCAACCGCCAGCGCCACGGCGATCGTGCCCGGCCTGCGCCCTTGCTGCTGACCTCCGCCGAACAGCCTGGAGCCTAGCCGAACCCCGTCGCGGACCAGAAGCGCCCCCACGCCCACGGGGCCGTGGAACTTGTGGGCGCTGGCCGCCAGGGTCGTGACTCCCAGGGCGTGGAAGTCGACCGCGATCCGCCCCACCGCCTGCACCGCGTCGGTGTGAACGGCGACGCCACGCTCCCTGGCCAGAGCGGCCAATCTTGCGACCGGCTGGATCGCCCCGGTCTCGTTGTTGGCGAGCATCAGGGTGGCGAACCGAGTGTCGTCGCGGAAGGTCGCGGCGAGGGCCTCGACGTCGGCCAGTCCCTCGGAATTCACTGGGGGCCGATCGACGGCGAACCCCGCCCCTTCGAGACGCGCCACCGGCTCGGCGATCGCCGGGTGCTCGATCGGGCTGGAAACGACGTGCCCGGGCGACCCTTCCGCCCCGGCCAGCCCGAAGACGGCCAGGTTGTTCGCCTCGGTCCCTCCTGAGGTGAAGATCACCTCGGAGGGCGCGGCCCCCAGCACCCGGGCGACCGTCTCCCGAGCGGAATCCCAGGCGCGCCGGGCGTCTCGGCCGGCGGCGTGCCGGCTCTCGGCGTTGCCCGCGTTGAGGAAGTGTGGGCGCATCGCCTCGACGACCTCGGGGTCGACCGCCGTCGTCGCGTAGTTGTCGAGGTAATTCCGTCGCATCA
>JBFWRA010001104.1:0-2512 GCA_050249155.1 Isosphaeraceae bacterium
AGCGCGGCCCAGTCCTGGCGAGTGACCGACTCGTCCAGGGGAACGACCACCGCGTTTCCCCCCTCCGCCTTCCAGGCCCGAAGGCTCTCGGCCGTGGCCTTCGAGGATTCGACCAGCACCCCGCGCTGGGGTCGGGAGTCCTCGGCTCCTCGCGAGGACGAGTCGGCTCGAACCGCGAGCGACAGGGACGCCGCCATCAGGGACGTCGCGATCCATCGGGAACCAGGCATCGTTGACACTCCCCCTTGGGAACTGGGGTCGGGAAGGGCGGGGACTCTGGTCCTCAAGCCCTCGCGATCGTACACTGGCGTGCGGTCCTCCCGATAGCGGGTCGCTCGATCGTCGCATGGATCTGATCGTCGGAATTGAACAGGAAAGGCGGTCTCATGTTCGCCAGCGCCCTGATGATCACCTGTCTCGCGGTCAATCCCGATGGAGACGCCTCGTCCAGAGCGTTCTTTCAACCCGAACTGTTTCAGACGTTGATCAACCCGGCGTGCTCGCACTGCGTCGACGAGGCCCGGCGGAAGGCCGGCGAGCTTCGCGAGGACGATCGCGTACTCGCCTGGATTCGAGGCAAGTATGACGGCGGCGCGATCCCTTATCGGTGGTTTCTCGTCCCCTATCGGGTCATCAGCGATACCTACGGCGTGTTCGTTCACGACCCCGACGCCGGCTTCGTGCGCGGCTATCCCGCGTCGTTGGACTATCGCTTCCACGGCTGGCGCAACGGCGTCATGGTGATGCGACACGTCGACGGCACGCTCTTCGATTGCCTGACCGGTGAGGCATTCGACGGACCTCGCAAGGGAGAACGGCTCCAGGCCATCCCCACCCTGGAGACGGACTGGGGCCCCTGGCTGAAGTCGAGTCCCGGCACGGTCGCTTACCAGATGATCGCGAAGTTTCAGCCGCAACCCAGGCCGACGGCCCTCTCTGAACAGTCGAAGCGAACCCGACCAACCGCCGATCCCCGGCTCGATCCGGAGGAGCGCGTGTTCGGGATCGAGCTCAACGGCGCGAGCGTCGCCTGGCCGGTCAAGGGGTTCGGGGCCGAACCGGCCGTTCGTCAAGTGGACGTCAATGGTCAATCCGTGCTGATCTTTTGGGATGGACGAACCGGCACCGCCGCGGCCTACGCCCCGTCGACCGACGCGAACGCCGGCCGGACTCTCTCGATCCACGTGGATTCCTCCAACCCCGAGGCCCCCTGGGTCGACAAGGAAACCGGGTCGCGCTGGGGGATCACCGGCAGGGCCGTTTCGGGGCCGTTGAAGGGCGAGACCCTGACCTGGCTCCCCGGCGTGCTGGTGAAGTGGTACGCCTGGGCGGCCAGTTACCCGAAGACCGACCTGGGAGAGACCGCCGAGTGACGTCGGGGTCGCCCCCCGCGGGCTGATGAAAGGGAGAGGACGATGCGAACGTGGATCGGAACGTTCACCATGGCCGCGAGCCTCGCGCTGGGCGCGTCGGCGGCGAACGGCCAGGCGGGGAAACCCGCTCCGGAAGAACTGACCGGGCTGAAGGTCGGTTCCCCCGCGCCGAAGTTCTCGTTGAAGGATCAACAGGGTAAAGAGCGTTCGCTTGACGACTTCCTCAAGCGGGGCAAGGTCGCGCTGGTGTTCTATCGATCGGCGGACTGGTGACCGTTCTGCCGATCGCAACTGGTCCAGTTGCAACGCGACATGAAAACGATCGAGGCCGCAGGCATCCAGGTCGTCGGCGTGAGTTACGATGACACGGCGATCCTGAGCCGCTTCTCGGAACGATCCAAGATCACCTACCCTTTGCTGTCGGACCCAGGCAGCGAGACGATCGAGGCCTATCACGTCCTCAACGAATCGGCCAAGGGGAAGGCGGAGGGAGTGCCTCACCCCGGCACTTTCATCGTCGACGACAAGGGAATCATTCGGGCCAAGCTGTTTCTTGACGGATACCGCGACCGCCACACGACCGACGCGCTGATCGAGGCCGCGCGTTCCGTCAGGTGACGCGGCGCGGCCTCCGACACGATGGAGACGAATGATGCGATCGATCGCGCTCGCCCTGGCCTCGCTGGTCTTGATGACGTGTGTCCGTTCGACGGCCAGGGCCGGGGGTTACGCTCCCGAGGTCGGGACGCGTCACCCCGACTTCACACTTCCGCGGATCGACGGCCGCCAACCCGTCTCAATCTCGGAGTTTCGTGGCGGGAAGGTTCTCCTCATTCAGTTCGCGTCCTGGTGAGCGGGCTGCCGACGTCACGTGCCAGTTTGGCACGATCGAACTCGCGAGTGGGTCAAGCGGGGCCAGTTGAAACTTCTGGGCGTCACCCAGGAACAGCACCCGGAACGTTGCCGGCTGTTCGCCCAGTGGAAGGGATTCGACTGGCCGATTCTGCACGACCCCGTCAACGCGCTGGAATCCTCCGCGGTGCCCATCATCGTGGCGATCGACGAGCACGGAATCGTCCGCGCCGTCAATCCGAAGCCAGAGACCTTCGTCGAGACCTTCCTCTCCAAGACGTATTCCG
>JBFWRA010001105.1:0-2508 GCA_050249155.1 Isosphaeraceae bacterium
TGGTGACCAGTCCCGCACCCTTGAGCTGGAGGAGGATTTGGACGAGGTAGCGCTCGGGGATGCCGTGCGAGGCCGAGATCTCACGGATTCGGGCGGGCGGGTCGTCCTGACCGAGCCGAGCGAGGGCGAGCATCGCGAGACAGGCGTATTCGGATTTGGCGGAGATTCTCATGAGAGAAAGGCGGATCTCCGCCATGACGTCGGAAGAATGGGAACCTGAGTCACAACTGGCTGCTATCGAGGGAATGCAGACCACATTCGGTCTTGGCCTGGCCCGCCCAGCGGCCCGCGCGCTCGTCCTCCCCCTCGGCCACGGGCCTGGTGCAGGGCCAGCAACCGATCGATGGATACCCCTGGTCGTGCAACGGGTTGTAGGGAACCTTGTTCGTCACCAGGAACGCCCAGACGTCGCGCTTGGTCCACCAGAGCAGCGGGTTCACCTTCACCAACTCGAACTTCGGATCCCAGGCGACCAGCTTCGCCTTGGATCGGTCGGCGGACTGATCGGCCCGAATCGCCGAGATCCAGGCTTCGTAGCCGGCCACGGCGCGTCGCAACGGCACGATCTTCCGCTGATGGCAGCAGCGGTCCGGCGCGTGGGTGTAGACCGGTCCGCCGTTGGCCGCCTCGAATTCGGCGACCGTCGTGTCGGGCCGGACCATTTCCACCTCGATGCCGTAACGCCGGGCGATCTGGTCACGGAGTTCGAGAGTTTCCGCGAACTGGTAGCCCGTGTCGAGGTTGAAAACGCGGACGTTCGGCTCGATTTCCGCGAGCATGTGCAAGATCACACAGCCTTCCGGCCCGAAAGCCGTCGCCATCGTCAACTTGGGATGGAACGACTCGACCGCCCAGCGGAGAATCTCCTGGGGATGTTTCCCTTCCAGCCACTGGGAAACCTCGTCCCAGTCCGTTCCAATCAACGACTCACGACTCATCCGCGCCTCGCCTGAAAGAGACTCTCGTCGCGGAATCTTACACAAGATGCCGATGAAAGTCTAGATTCGACGACGAGCCCCGGCGAAGGAGAGGTTTCGCATGCTTGGCCCCGGCGATCTGGTTCCCGATCTCACCTTCGACGTGGCTCCTGGCCAGACCAGGCCATTGTCGGAACTTTGCCCGGGTGTGAGCCTTCTGGTTTTTCTGCGGCACCTGGCCTGACTCCCCTGTCAGGCGCACCTCGTCGAGGTGCGAGGCGAGTTCGAGGTGTTCCGGTCCCTGGGCGCGGGGGTCCTGGCGATCTCGTTCGAGCCCGTCGAGCGGCTCCCCATGCATCGCGAGACGCTTGAACTTCCGTTTCCGATCGTTTCCGACCCGACTCGGGCCGCCTATGAGGCGTTCGGGCTGGGCTCGGCCGACTGGCGGAGGTTGTTCGGGCTGGGGGTGATTCGCAGGTACGCGGGGCTCATGCTGAGGGGATACCGGCCTCGACGGACCGAGTCCGACGTCCAACAGCTTGGCGGGGACTTCGTGATCGACGCGCGACGTCGGCTGGTGTACGCCCATCGGTCGGCGGACCCCGCCGACCGGCCGCCCGTCTCGGAGTGGCTCAGCGCTCTTGAGCGGGCTTGCCGGGGAGGGTCCGGGGCTTCAGCGTCATCGTGACGTAAGTACCCATCGGAGGGATCGCCTCGGTCCTGGCGACGTGAAGCCGTCCGGCGTCCTCGGCGGAGCTGGCGAAGGGGACGTCGAGAATCGCCGTCGCGAAATTGGCGACGGTGATCAGGTCTCCGTCGTCGGCGAGGTAGTAGGGCTTCTTGGTCTCCGGGTCTTCAAAGATCTGGCTGCCGGCGAAGACCCAGTCCTCCTTCAGAGGGGCGTTTCGCTTCTCGTCGAGGACCCAGGTGCGCGCGTCGGCCCTCCGGGTCTGGTTCCCCTCCTTCCACTCAAGCTCGATGGCGATGGGGGTTCCGGCGGGAGGGCGGAACGTGGGGAGGAACTGGACCGGGTGGCCTGGCTCGGCCCCAGTCAGGAGGAGTCCGGCGTGGATGCGCTGGGGGACGGCCCTGGTGGCGAGGATCGCCTCGTGTTCCTTGGTGCCCTTGAGGCAAAGCAGGTGTTCGAGGGCTCCCTCGCGGAGGACGACCTGGGTGCGCAGGATGAGGTGTCGAGACCTGGGTTCGAACCAGAGGCTGGGTCCGAGCGGTTTCCACGAGGGGTCGGCGACGAAGTCGTCGGGGGCGGGAGGTTCGTCACGGTTCTGGGTGGTCAGTTGAAGGGCGGCGACGACGAGGAAGGTCGCGAGCATGGGAGGGCTCCAGGGAGTGGCCTCGCCGCCAGGAGTGGAGAGGTCGAGACGCGCCTCGACCCTGGACGGGTTCCAAACGCCCGCCACCCGCCGCCGGTGCTTCTAGTAAAAACCGAAATCGGCCGCCAGGGGACGGGATCCCCTGGCGGCCGGTCGCGTCAGGAACGGTTCGGGAAGGGCTTCAGGCCCCCGGGATCGCGTCAGAGTGCGATCGTCGGGATGCCCAGCCGTTCCTCTTCCTCTTCAAGGATGATGATCCG
>JBFWRA010001106.1:0-2507 GCA_050249155.1 Isosphaeraceae bacterium
GCCGACCCGGCCGACGTCCAGGATCAGCAGCCGGGGACCAAGCCGGCGCTCGGGAGAGTTCTTGAACGCGTTGACGACGTCCGAGAGCTTGTCGGCTTGCCGCGGCGTGGGGATACCGGCGGGGATCACTCCAGCCAGTAGTTCCTGTGAGGCCAGGTAGGCCTCGGCCGTTCCCGCTTCCTCGTCGGCCGCGACGAACCCGACCGCCGAGAGGAAGACGAGGGAGGGACTTCGTCCCGACACTTCCAGGAAGGTCCTGATCTTCCCGGCCAGATCGCCAGCGACGGGTGTCGCCTCTCCCTTGGTGACGGCCCCAAACGCCTTCGCGTCCGGTTCCTGAAAGAGCAGGGAGGTCGACGCCGTGGACCGCGGCGGCGGCCCG
Organism: Isosphaeraceae bacterium; assembly: GCA_050249155.1. Lineage (GTDB taxonomy): Bacteria > Planctomycetota > Planctomycetia > Isosphaerales > Isosphaeraceae > JBFWRA01. The sequence goes on from JBFWRA010001106.1 coordinate 383, forward strand.
ACCCAGAGGGTTCGGAACTTCAAGGGCATCTGAAAAACGACGAGCCAGTAGAGCAACCAAAGGGAGAGGATCGCGGCGGCCGTGGAGAATCCACCCACCAGGATCAGGGCGGCCCGCCTGGGCGCTGGGATCAAAACTGGCAACGCGTGACTCATCGGGGGGGTCTCCCTCTGGATGTTCCGGAAGCCGCCCGGGGCTCCCGGGACGATTCCCGATCGCTCAACGCCCAACGTATCATGGGGTACGATCCCCTACCGATTCTATCCGTGAGGATTCGCGCGTGTCGGACAAACATTTTCGACTCCCAGGCGTCGGAAGGCGGGGATTCTCGATTGTTCGGCCGCGACGTCTTGCATTTGAACCGGCCTGGCCTAAATTGAATTCCCCGAGCGGAGACGTTGCGCCGCACCCCGAAACCCCCCAGGAGGGTGACCGACGATGCCCCACCGGGCCGTACACTGGGAAGAGGGGATGTTCCTGACCCCTCAGCACTTCCAGGCCGCCGACCGACACGCCCGCCGCGTCCTGGGAGAGGCGGAGGAGTGGTCCCAGCCCTTTCCCTGGGGGTTCCACTCCATCGTCCTGGACGAGGGGACCGTCGCGACGGCCTCGACCGTCTCACTTCAGAGCTGCCAGGCCCGGTTCAAGGACGGCACGCACCTCACCGTGGGCGAGACCGGGGACGTTCCCCCACTCTCGCTGGACCTCGCCGAGGTCCTCAAGGCCGAGGAACAGGTCGACGTCTACCTCGGCGTGCCGAAGTTTGAGCTGGGAACGCCCAACGTCGAGGAATCGTCCACCGAGAGAGGGCCTCGTTTTTCGATTGACCTTGACGAATGCGTGGATGAAAACACGGGCAAGCGGCCCCAGGAGATCAAGTTCCGCAAGCTTCAGGCCCGCCTGTTGCACTCGTCGGAAGATCGATCGGGATATGAGGTCCTTCCACTTGTCAGGATACGACGTGGGCCCGAGGCGGGGAGCCGACCCGAGGTCGACGGGTCGGCCGTTCCCGCCTTGCTGGCGATGGACGCCTGGCCCTGGCTTCGCGACCTGACGCGGTCGATCGCCAGGGAGGTTCGGGCCAGGGTCCGGCAGCTCGCCGAGCTGGCGGTGGACCGCGAGATCAGCTTTCGCGGTCAGGACGCCGGAGACGCGGAGCGATTGCTGAAGCTTTACGCGCTGAACGAGGTCGAGCCCCCGCTGGCCCTGCTGGCCACCACGCCTGGCGTCGCGCCCTGGACGGTCTACCTGGAGCTGTGCCGGACCGTCGGCAGGCTTGGCCTGTTTCTCCGGACCCGACGGCCCCCAAAGCTTCCCCCCTACGACCACGACCGTCTCGGCCCTTGCTTCGCGACGGTCATCCAACTGATCCGTCTGGCCCTGGAAGGGGCGGAGCCGATCAAGGTCGTCGCCGAACCGTTCACGCGCGTGGGGCAACATCTTCAGGTCAACCTGCAGGAAAGCTGGATCGACCTGAGACGCATCCACCTGGGAGTGCAAACCGAACTCTCGGCGGAGGAGTGCGACGCCCTTTTGAAAGACCAGCAGATCGACCGCACCATCGGCAGCGGCGCGCAGGTCGAGGGGCTTTACGCCAGAAGGTCGCGAGGTCTCTCGCTGGCGCCGGTGGGTCGACCCGACGGCCTGCCCAGGAAACCCGACGTCGTCTATTTTCGGATCGATCCGACGGAGCCCCGCATCTGGCAAGGCGTCGTGAACGACCGGACCCTCGCGATCCGGTTCAACACCACGAATTCCCCCTTCCAGAACGGCGAGGAGGTTCGGGTGTCGACCCGTGCCGGCAAGCTGGCCACGCTTCGGTTCGTGCTTTACGTGACCCCAAATTCATGACGGAAACGTGTGTCAACCTGGTCGGCCCCGTCCTCGCGGACGTGAGCGCCTTTCTGGAAGCGGTCGACGAGGGGCGGCACCCTCCACTGGACCAGCAGCGCCAGAAGTTTCGCAAGGCCCTCGACGACGTCAAGAAGAAGGCCGCGGCGAACCCGGAACTCAAGCCGGTCCTCCACCCGCTGGTGTACTGGATCGACGAGGTCTTGACGAACTCGAAATGGACGCATGCGAGCGAGAGGCGCAATTATATCCTTGAGTTTGATTATTTCGATAC
>JBFWRA010001107.1:0-2502 GCA_050249155.1 Isosphaeraceae bacterium
CTCGTGGAACCTGACCAGCGCGCTCGACTCGGGAACGACCTGACTCGGGACCGCCCAGACGGCCGTGACGTCCACGCTCAGAAGAGACCGGGTTTCCAGAGCCTCGGCGGCCGGTCGGCAAGCCCGACGGGAGTTGGGGCGGAGCGCGGGCGCGGTCGAATCGCGGCGGGCCAGAAGGGTCATCGCGGCCTCGTCGGGTTGCGGGTCAAGTCGCGTGCTCAGAACGAGTCGAACGCGGCGCGACGTTCCGGGGAGTGTCCTCCCGCGATCGCCAGGCCGCTTTCTTTCTTGAATATAACCTCCGCCAGACGCGCTGGTGGCCAGACCGCGCGGTTTCGCCAGACCAGGCGATTCTTGACGGGCGCGGGCCGTTGGCCGGATGATTCCCTTTTCGGCGGCGCGCCCCGTCGCCAACCTCAAGGGAGCGATCTCCTCCGATGCCAGCGACGATCGCCGGGCCGAGCTACGTGACGCTCTCGGCCATGATCTCCCCCGCGCTGTTCTTGACGGCCACCGGTTCGCTGATCATCTCGACCTCGAACCGAATGTCGAGGATCGTCGACCGCATCCGGGTCCTCAACGAGCTGGGGGATCGGCTCGACCGGGGAATCACGGACCTGGACTACCCCGAGGCGCGGGCGGCCCACGTCGAGGAACAGCTTGGCGAGCTGGAGTGGCGAAGCGATCGCGTACGGATCGCGCTGACGCTGTTGTACTCGGCGTTTTGCGCGTTCGTGGGCACCAGCCTGGAGCTGGCGGGGGACGTCCTGCTGGGAAGCCGGATCGGCCCGCTGGCGACCCTCACCGCGGTGGTCGGGGTGATGCTTTTGCTGGTGGCCAGCACGAACCTCGTCCGCGAAGCCCTCTGGGCGTTGAAGAGCAACCGCCGCGAGGTCCGTTTCCACCGATCGCTGCAAGCCCGACGTCACGCGGCCCGGACCGACCAGGCGAAGGACGTGTTATGAACACTCTCTCAATCCGATCGCGGGATCACCGAAACGAACGCGACACGACGAAGGTCGCCCGAGTCCCCCGCTCCCTCACCCGACGACAAGGGGACGCATCATGAATGGACGGCCTTCCTCATCGATCGTGAGACTCGCGTTCCTGTCGCTGGCGGTCGCGGCGTTGGGATTTCCGAACACGTCGAGGGCCGACGCCCCCCCGAGTCAGCCGACCCCCATCGCCCTGTTTCCCGAAAATCCCCGCTACTTCCTGTTTCGAGGCGAGCCGACGTTCCTGCTGACTTCGGGTGAGCACTACGGCGCGGTCCTCAACGGAGCGTTCGACTTCGTCCCCTATCTCGACGAACTCGCCAGGCGCCAGTTCAATCAGACCCGGACCTTCTCCGGGACCTACCGCGAGGTTCCCGGCTCGTTCAAGATCGCCGAGAACACGCTGGCCCCCGAGCCCGGGCGTTACGTCGCGCCCTGGGCGCGGTCGGAGACGCCAGGGGCCGCCGACGGCGGCCACAAGTTCGACCTCGACGTCTGGAACGACGCCTACTTCCAGCGCCTCGACGACTTCGTGACCCAGGCGGGCAAGCGCGGGATCGTCGTCGAACTGGTGCTCTTCTGCCCGTTTTACGGCGAGGAACTGTGGACCGTGAACCCGCTGAACGTCCGCAACAACGTCAACGGCGTCGGGACCATGCCCCGTAAGGAGGTTTACACGCTCAAGCATCCGACGATGTTGGCGCGGCACGAGGCGTTCGTTCGAAAGGTGGTCACCGCTTTGAAGCGTCACGACAACCTGTATTATGAGATCTGCAACGAACCTTATTTCGGCGGCGTGACTCTCGACTGGCAGGCGAGGATCGCCTCGGCGATCGTGGAAACGGAACGGGAACTCGGAGGCCCGCGGCACCTGATCGCGCAGAACGTCGCCAACGGCCGGGCCCGGATCGTCGACCCGAACCCGGCGGTCTCGGTGTTCAACTTCCACTACGCGCACCCTCCCGACGTGATCGCGCTGAACGCCGGTCTGAACAAGGTCATCGGCGATGACGAGACGGGCTTCCGAGGCAACGACGACCGCCCCTATCGAACTGAGGCGTGGGACTTTCTGATCGCCGGCGGGGGCGTTTTCAGCAACCTCGATTACTCGTTCACCGTGGCTCATCCTGACGGCTCGGCGAAGGTTGGCCCGCCGACTCCCGGCGGCGGCGGCCCCACGTTCCGCAAGCAACTGGCCATCCTTGGCGCGTTTTTGAACGGATTCGATTTCGAGAAGATGACGCCCGACGACTCGGTGGTCGTGGCGGGCGTGCCGGAGAAGGCCACGGCCAGAGCCCTGGCGATCCCCGGGGAGGCGTACGCGATCTACGTCAAGGGCGGCTCGAAGGCCGAATTGACGCTCAACCTGCCGGCCGGACGGTACCGGGCCGAGTGGATCGACACGAAAACCGGCGAGGTCGTGAATCCCGGTGAGCTGGACCACCCCGGAGGTCGGGTGACGCTGGGTTCTCCCGGCTATTCCGAGGACGTCGCGTTGCGGGTCCTG